>JAZGCX010000345.1:0-2637 GCA_036477175.1 Phycisphaeraceae bacterium | reverse complement strand
TGCCGCCTGGATGGCCGCCCCGACGGACAACACGGACGCAAGCAGGGGTGTGCAATGAACCCCCGACAGGGAGAGCGTGCCCTGGGCATCGCTTGCCGCCCCGATCACTTCGGCCGCGGCCGTCAGAATGGCGCCGGCCAGCAGGGCAATGCCCGGTTCGGCGACCAGCCCCGCGGCGGCCGACAGCTTGCCATCGGCGGCGATGTCGGCTGACGGACCGAATGCAACGTCAACGGCTGCAGCCAGTTCGCCACCGGCGGCGAGTTCTGCCGACGGCGCAAAATCCACATCCACCACGGAGGCCAGCGTGCCGTCACCGGCCAGGGCGGCGCTATCGTCCAGCTCCAGCCCGGCCTGTGCGGCCAGTTGCGCATCGGCGCCTAGCGCGGCGCCCGGCTCCAGCGTGGCATCCGCAGCGGCCGTCACCGTCCCATCGGCTGCCACACTGGCAGCTGGTTCGAACACCGCGTCCGCCGCTGCGGCCAGGGTGCCATCGGCAGTGATAGCCGCCGATTCATCGAACACACCACCCGCGGCAGTCAGCTCTAGCGAAAACGCCGCGAAGCCCCGGTCAGCAATATCTGTCGCCGCGTCTCCGACGTTTACATCTATGTCAACATCCGCGGTTGTACTCGCAGTAACGTCGTATCGCGCCAAAACCGGCATAAATCTTATGTCGGTGGTATCGTATGAATCAGCGTCCCAGTTGCTATCCTCTCCAATCGGTTCAGTGGTTCCGCCGATTTGAGCTCGAACTGCTGCAATTACGCCTGACGTAAAGATCGCACAACATGTTCCGAGCACCACACCCTTGCCCGTTGTTGTAGCGGTAAATGCTAGATCAACAATTTCATTATAACCTGTGCTCGGTGTATCGAACGTTCCTCCATCCCAAAAAGTTACTACATCTTCAAACGCCTGTAGCCTCAGCGCGAATATCTTGCTGATGTTGTGCTGATTCTCCGCACCTCCCGCTGAATCGTCGTTGCTCTGTACTTTGAAAGTGTGTTCAGTGTTGTCCAGATTGAAGGGCCGCATCAGTATCCAAGGCCACTCATCAGCCGCGTCCTCTCCCTCCTGGCTGTGGAGCGGTTCGACCTCTGCATCGGCGTCCCGGCTGATCCGATACCTCCATTGTTTGCCGGTATGGTTTATATGAACGCTACCCCAACCTATTATCAGCCAATCTTCGCCAGTTGTGCCTGGGGTAAAGGTAATGCTCGCATGATCTTTGAACGTCGATGCTGTAGCATGGTCGGCGTCCGTTAAGTCTTCGCCATAAGACCAGTCAGTAGCGGCAAGATCATCCAGGCTTAGGGCCAATAAAACTATAGAATCAGCGCGCGCCGTATCGCCCGTGTTTTGATGTGGGGCGATCTGGAACGTCACGTCCTCGGGTGTCGCGAGCGTTGTGAACTTGTGAAGAAAAACATAACTGGCCCGTCTCGGACCCGCATTGTTGGCCGGCTCCATAATCATCTCGGAGCCCTCCGGCGTTGTCCCTCCTATCTGGGTGCGGAATTTAAATCTCGCGTTGGCGCTGCTTCCCCCAACCTGCGCCTGCACAAACATGATGTATTCGGTAGACGCGGCAAAGGCCGATCCCAGCACCGTGAACTTAGTGTTGTAAACCAAGTCCCCGGTGTGGGTCTGATCGGTTGTTTCTACCTGATAGACGTGTCCGATCTGTGCCATTGTTTACGTCCCGTCCTTCGCAATCTGATCCGAGAATCCAGCGAAAAGGGTTTGCTCGTCCGGCCCCCAGGTGCCGCGAAAGTCCTCCTGCTTGACCGCCTTGAGATAGTCGATCAGCGGCGCTAGGCGGGAATCGGGCAGCAGATATTTCTTTTGCGAGCCGTCGGCGAGTTGGATCGTTACCTGGTTCATCATGAACTCGTCAGCGAGGCCGTCATGGTCACGTTAAGCGTGTCCCCGTTCCCGACACTCCGCGACGCCGCGAACTCCCCGCCGCCCAGCAGGATCCCGGTCGAGCCGCCCTTCGTGTTGTTGTCGGCGATAAAGGCGCCCGTCACCGTCCCCGAGGCGTTGATGTTGAAAACCGCTTTCGAGGCCGAGTTATCGACACTCTGCGCGGATACGGCGCCGGGCGTAAATCCCGGCCGGTTGGCATTCGAGTAGATGGTCAGCTCGGACCACCCCGCATGGGACGCCATCGTATCGCCGGCCACGATGGACCCCGTGGCCTTGATGCCCACGAAGTCCGATGCCGTGAAGCCAGAGCTTTTGTAGATGCGCTGCAGGTACTCATCCAGCCCCACGTTGACCACCAGGTTGTCGAACTCCTCGACCCACTTGAGATTCCCCTGCGGATCGAAACATTCGACCTTGAAGTGCTGGTTAATCCTCGCCTTGAATAAGCTGCCGGGCGCTGCTTGCAAGCGCCCCGTCGCGCCCATGAACGCGTTCGCTTTCAATTTGTCAGTCATCGCCAATCCCTATTGATCGTCCTTGGGTTTTTCTAATGATTGACCGCGGCCGTGGCTCACCATTGCTCCGGGTACGCCGCGCCGATACCGGGCACGGCCAGCGCCGGGTCGCGGAAAGCCAGCCCATCGATCAGTTGCCAGGCGCCGCGGGTTGCATCGGGACCGTCCATGCCGCGCTTGGGCCAGAACA
>JAZGCX010000344.1:0-3701 GCA_036477175.1 Phycisphaeraceae bacterium | reverse complement strand
ACGAGGAATGCCACGAGAGGTGGCCGCGTGAAAGTGCTCTTTCTCACTGACTGGCACGCTCGTGGCGGTGCGGCGATCGCGGCCAACCGGCTAGCCGGTGCGCTGAGTCAACAGGGCCACGAAGTGGTTTGGGCTGCCGCTCGCGTCGAGGCGCATGGCCCCAACGTTTACTCATATGCCGATGGCCCGTTCGTTCGCCAGGCCGCACAACGCCTGGCCAACAAATTCGTCCCCACCCTTGAGCCGGTTATCAAGCAAACCTTCATGGTGCGGCGCATCCACGAAATTGTCCGGCAGGTCCGGCCGCACGTCATCAATGTCCACAACATTCACGGTGCGAACCTGCCGCCCCCATTGCCTGCCGAGTTGTCCCGCCACACGCCGGTCGTTTGGACGCTGCACGACATGTGGGCCTTTACGGGAACCTGTGTCTACAGCTACGACTGTCGGGCGTTTGTCGAAGGATGCACCGCCGCCTGCCCACACTGCGAGCGATACCCGTGTTTGCCTGCTTCCCAGGTGTCCGCCGCCTATCGGTCCCGCCGCCGCGCGTTGCAGCGTGCCGGACGAATCGCCATGGTCTGCCCCTCACGTTGGCTGGCGCAGGAAGCACGTGCGGGGATGTTCCGCGATCAGTGCGTCCGGGTGATCCCCAACAGTCTTGACCTCGAAACGTTCTGCCCGATCGGCCGATCGGCCGCCCGCACGGCTCTGGGCGTGCCCGACGATGCGCCCGTCATCCTTTCAGCGAGTCTGGCCCTCAACGACCCGCGTAAAGGCGCCGCGTCTCTGTTGCAGGCCATCTCCCGGTTGACCGCAAGGAAAATCACCTGGCTGACGCTCGGCCAGAACGATCAAGTCGCCGTGCCCGATCACGTTCGACACCTGCCCATGCCGTCGGTGCAGGATGAAAGATTACTGAGACTTGCCTACAACGCCGCTGATGTGCACGTGCTGCCCACGATGGCGGACAACCTGCCCAACGTGCTGCTGGAAGCCGCTTCCTGCGGCACACCCAGCGTCGCGTTCGATGTCGGCGGCGTTGGTGAAGTGGTCATCGACGGAACCACGGGCTGGAACGTAACACCCGGCGACACCTCTCAACTGGTCACCGCGATCGAGCGCGTGCTGCAATTGGACGCCAACCGGACCGCCACGCTGCGCCGATCCTGCCGCGTGTTTGCTGAAAAGCATTTTGCCCCTTCCGTTCAATCCAGTCGCTATACGGAACTGTTCACCCAATTGATTGCATCAGGACACCAGAGAAAGGCCGCATGAATCCTCTACCGCGCATCACCATCATCACGCCCAGCTACAACCAGGGCGCTTTCCTGGAGCGGACAATCCGCAGCGTGCTCGACCAGGGCTATGAAAACCTGGAATACTTCGTCATCGACGGCGGCTCGACCGGCCAGAGTGTCGAGATCATCGGCAAGCACAAAGACCACCTGGCCCATTGGGTCAGCGAACCGGACACCGGCCAGACCGACGCGATCAACAAGGGACTTGCCCGCGCAACCGGTGACATCATCGCTTATCTCAACAGCGACGACGTCCTGCTGCCCGGCGTGCTGGCCACCATCGCACCGCTGATGGCCGAGCCGAATGCCGCCCGATGGGTCGTGGGTCGATGCACCCGGATCGATGCCGAGGACCGCCCGCTCGAACCGTTTGATCTGAAATCGCCTGATTCATTCGTGCAGTATCTGATGCGCACCAGCGGCTTTTTGCCTCAACCGTCGAGCTTCTGGTCGGCCGACTTGTTTGCGCGCTACGGCGGGTTTGATCGCACAATGCACTACTCGTTCGATTACGAATTCAATTGCCGACTGTTAGCCGGTGGCGAAACGCCGCTGCTGATTGACAAACCGCTGGCGGCGCTGCGGGTGCATGACCAAAGCAAGGGCGAATCACAGGCCGACGGGTTTGTCGCTGAACGATTCAGAGTAGCGCAACGGTATGCCCCACAGCTACCGTGGCCGGAACGCTGGCGGTTGTACCGCGACATCGGCTACCGCAAGCGTCTGGTGGCAATCCGTAACGCACAGCAGGCAGGTTCATCCAGTCTCTGGTCTCACGTGCTGCGCCGTCCCTGGTGGCTGGGCAGCGAAGACATCCGCAAAGCCCTGTGCGCATCGACACGAATCCAACGGAAGGCCGCATGACGCCCACGCGATATAACCCCATTCCGCAGCACCACCTGACGATGTTGTGTGCGCGGTTCTGGCCCGAACGGCATGGGGGCGTCGAGCAGCGTGCGTGGCACGTCTCGCGCGCTTTGGCACAACGGGGCTGGCGCGTGCGCGTGCTAACCGAAAACCGCAGCGGCCACGTGGATCGTGAGTCACCCAAGCGCAACGTGACCATCGAGCGGTTTACGCCATTGGACCCCGGACGACTGTGGCGGTGGACGGAGCTGCTGCGTGTGCGTTGGTGGCGGCGGCACATTGTCACGGCCGACCCTCCCGGCACGATCTGGGCAACCGACCCGCTGATGGCCGCCGCCGCCATCCTCGCAGGCCGCGGCCGTGACTTGATCTTCAACCCCGCCTGTTGCGCCGCCGCCATGAACCATACGGCCCGGCAATATCCCTATGTAACCACACTGCGCACGAGCCGAACGCTGCGCCGGTTTGACGATTTCGCATTCAACCGCGCCGGCCGCACCATCGTCGGGTCGGAAAATCTGAAAAGACAATTGATTGACTTCTACGGCAACCAGCACAGTGTGCATGTGGTCCCGCACGGCGTGGAGCCACCTGATACCCCAACGTTGAAGCGACTGAACCGCGCCACCTGTCGTCGCCGATTCGGCCTGGACAACCAAAGCTTTGTCGTGGGTTTCGTCGGTCGATTGGACCCGATCAAGGACCTGGGGTTCCTTTTCGCCGCCATGCGATCCGCCAAGCTGACGAACAATACCCGTCTGTTAATCGCAGGCGCCGGCCCTGATCGTGAACGACTCGAACGACTGGCACAGATGCATGAGCTGGGCAGCCGCATTGTCTGGACCGGCCACATGGACGATCCGACGCCCGCCTACCGCGCGATGGACCTGCTCGTGCTGCCTTCGATTTATGAAGCATTCGGGAACGTGCTGCTTGAGGCGATGGCCGCGGGCACGCCGGTCGTCGGCCGACGGCGAAGCGACGACCAAACGCGACCGGTCCTGACCGCCAACGACGAACTGATCGAGCACGGCGTGACGGGGCTGCTGGTCGATCCCCATGAACCGGACGACCTGGCCGACGCTCTGCGCTTACTGTCTGGTTCGCCCGGGACCGTCCGCGCCATGGGGCGCTGCGCACGCCGGCATGCGCTCGAACACCCATGGGAGGAAACGATCGAAGCTTACGAGGCCCTGCTGGGAGATGACATGACACTTGCCCGTGCCGCGTGACGTGACCGTACGACCACAACACAAAACCCGCGTCAGGCGTCATCGCTCTTGTGGAGGTACAGGCTCAACGATCGAGCGGCGGTCACGGCCGGCATCGCAGCCTAAGCGGCTGTTGCGAAACCTGATCGCCGCCCTTCCGAGCGGGGCTATGAGCGGAAAAAGATTTGCAACAGCTTCTATGAAGCAGTCGGCTGTCGGTGGGCTGTGAGCTTATGCCGCCGCCAGGTGCGGCATGATGGCGGGCACCTCGATGGGCTTCTCCAGAATCGCCATCACCGACGTGCCGAATGGGATGCGCATC
>JAZGCX010000343.1:0-11019 GCA_036477175.1 Phycisphaeraceae bacterium | reverse complement strand
CCATCGACGCAAATCGGGCCGGGACCTTACAAGTTTGATCTATGTCGCCTTGCGGATGTGTCGGGTTTGCGGTCTCGACGCGTTATCCAGGCGGGCATGTCATGTGGCAACTCAGCACACGAAGTTGGGTAGGAACTGGATCAGGCCAATCATCGTGCGGACGCCTTCGAGCAGGTGTTCGATCAGGATGTCGAGCGATCGCTCTTCTTGGGTCAGTGCCTTGCGGTCGCGGATGGACAGATACCGTCGCTCGACGGTGCGGTACTCCCGCCAGAGCGTCCGCAGGATCAGCGCGGTTTCCTCGCTTGGGATGATGGGGCACAACGGGGTGCGGCCGCTGGTCACCTCGGCGAACAGCGGGTCGAGCGCGGCCATGTGACGGTCGTAGCCGCGTCGCCAGGTGCTGTTTTGATCGGTGCAGACCTGGTGGAAGGCGTGCGAGGGGTTGGCGCTGGGGTGGCGGTGCATGTAGTCAAGGTAGGCGTCATGGCCCAACAGTCGTTTGGCGGCGGCCAGGGCGCGCAGGGCCGAGTCCTGTCCCTGCCCGGTCTCGGTTGATCCATCCTGGAGCCATTGCAGGTCCTTTTCCAGGTCGAGCAGCGCCGCGTGCATCCGGCCGATCACCGGATGAATCGGGACGGTCGGTAACGGTGGCAGTGATGAATCCGTCGTGTCATCGGTTTGCGGTTGATCGCTGTCTCCGCCGTTCCAGTGGATGACCAGCGTGGTGATGTTGTCGGGCCCGCCGTTGTTGTTCGCTGCAATGATCAGTTCCCGGCACGCTTTGGGCGGGTCGGCTTCGTCGTGCAGGACCTGTCCGATCAGTTTGTCGGGGACCAGTCCGGTCAATCCGTCGGAGCACAGCAGCAGCCGATCGCCCTTGCGCAGTTGAAAGGTGCGCACCGTCGGCGCAATGTCCTGCTGCATGGCGACGTGCTGTGACAGCAGGTGGCGGTGGTCGTCCTCGAACTCTTCGGTGATCAGTTTGCCGCTCTGGAGCATCTTGCCGACCATCGAATGATCCTGGGTCAACTGAACGAACTTGCCCCGCCGCAGCAGATAAGCGCGGCTGTCGCCGACGTGCAGCACGTGGGCCGATCGGCCGTGAATGACCAGCGCCACCAGCGTCGCGCCCAGGCCCTGCAGCCCGTGGCAGATCAGCGACTGCTCGTACATCTTTCGGCTCAGCTCGTTGGTGACGTTCACGAGCAACCGACTGAGCGTCTGCGAGTCGGGATTGATCAGTTGGCGTGTGCGGCGTTCGATGAGGTACGGCAGGGCGTGGGCGATGATCTGCGAGGCGGCTGCCCCGGCCGGCAACCCGCCCATCCCATCCGAGACAACGAACATGCCGGTCTGCGGCGAACAATAAGCCGCATCCTCGTTGCCGACACGCTTGCGGCCGGTGTCACTCAGGCAGGCGTAACGCATGGATGGGCCCGGGGTTGACATGACTTGGCTGCGGTGTTCGGTTGAGGATTGGCCGGTCATCACGATGACGGTACTGCGCGCCTCGGATGCGGGCAAGCCACGGCAACGGTAGGTTTAGTGATGAGGCGGCGGTCGGGCCGAGCCTCTGTCGAGCAGGGCGATCGGATCGCTATCTTGCTGGGTTCGCTGGCGCCATCTGCGGCATTCTGATCAGCTCGGTACCGCCGCGGAGCGGGGGTGAGGCTGGCGAGACCGATAACAGACCGAAGCACAAAACTGAGATTTTTTTCGGATATATCCGCTTTGGCCTTGTGGGCTGGGTGTCAATTGGCTATACTACGCTGCTCGCGGCGAACTATGGGCGTTTGGGGACCACGTAAAATCCTTTCTGTGCTAGATTTAGCGACTTCGCATGATCGAGGTGATCGATGTTGCTGAAGACCGTGCGCGACTATGCCAAGCGTGGAGACGCGCTACCCATTCCCAATCTGGTCGAGGTGCAGGAAGCCGCCTACGACCGGTTCCTCCAACAGACCCGGCCGTTTGACAAGCGGGACCCGAATCAGGGGCTCGAAGGGCTGCTGCAAGAGGTGTTCCCGATCGTCAGCTACGACGGGAACATGAGGTTGGAGTACCTCTATTACAAACTCGACGAGGCGCGGTACACGCCCGACGAGTGCCGTCAGTTGCGGCTGACGTACGGCATGCCGTTCCGGATCGGCGTTCGCCTGGTCCGCAAGGATGTGGCCGAGATCCCCGAGGAGGAGATCTACCTGGGCGAGATTCCGATCATGATGGGCGGCGGCGAGTTCATCGTCAACGGGGCTGAGCGGGTCATCGTCAACCAGCTTCACCGTTCGCCGGGGGTGGACTTCTCGATCGCCTCGGCCGAGGCCGACCGCCCCCTGCACTCGGCCCGGATCATCCCGGTGCGCGGCTCGTGGATCGAGCTGGAGGTGACCAAGAAGGACGTGCTGGCGATGCGGATCGACCAGTCCACGAAGATCCCCGCGACCACGTTCCTGAGGGCGATTGATGAGCAATACTCGACCACCGAGGCGCTGCTGCGCACCTTCTACGACGTGCAGACGATCAAGGCGGCGGACCTGAGGCCCGAGCACTACGCGGCAGCCCCCATCGTTGACACCGAGACCGGTGAAGAGCTGGTGAGCCTGGGCCGGCCGATCGGCGATGCGCTCGAGCGGGTGCTGGCATCGAAGCTCAAGAAGGTTGACGTCATCACCCACGTCGGCGACGAGCTGATCCTCAACACGATCGCCGATGAGACCCAGTTGGCGCTCGAGGGCGTGCAGGTCACGGAGCACGAGGCGGCGCTGCTGGCGCTGTACGCTCGGCTGCGTCCCGGTAACCCCCCGCAGGTGGACAAGGCCCGGCAACTGTTCGCGGAAAAATTCTTCGACGAAAACCGCTACCGCCTGGGCAAGGTCGGCCGATTCCGGATCAACCGCAAGTTCGACATGGACGTGCCCGAGACGGAGATGCGGCTGCGGGCGGAGGACTTCCTGAATGTCGTTCGGTACATCCTCGACCTGCGGTCCAACCGCCACAAGGCCCACGTGGACGACATCGACCACCTGGGCAACCGTCGGCTGCGGACGCTGGACGAGCTGGCCGTTGAGGAGATGCGAAAGGGCTTCCTGAAGCTGCGGCGGACCGTGCAGGAGCGGATGAGCGTCAAGGACCCCGACGAGCTGGCAAGAATCGCCGACCTGGTCAACTCCAAGAGCATCAGCAGCGCGATCGACCACTTCTTCGGCCGCGGCGAGCTGTCGCAGGTGGTCGACCAGACCAACCCGCTGTCGATGCTCACGCACGAGCGGCGATTGTCGGCACTGGGGCCCGGTGGTTTGAACCGCAAGCGGGCCGGCTTCGAGGTCCGCGACGTGCACATCAGCCACTACGGCCGCATCTGCCCCATCGAGACGCCCGAAGGCACGAACATCGGTCTGATCGCGTCATTGGGGATCTACTCGAAGATCGACGAGTACGGCTTCCTTCAGACGCCGTACCGCCCGGTCAAGAACGGCAGCGTCGGCCGCGACGTGGCCTACCTTCGCGCCGACGAAGAGATGAAAGTGACGCTGGGCCCGACCGACGTGATCGACCAGGGCGGCAAGCTGGTCAAGGGCCAGGTCCTGGCGCGGGTGGACGGCGACCTGACGCAGGTGGAATCGCGCGACATCGACTACATCGACATCAGCCCGAAGCAGATCGTGGGCGTGTCGGCGGCGCTGATCCCGTTCCTGGAGCACGACGACGCCAACCGCGCGCTGATGGGCTCGAACATGCAGCGGCAGGCGGTGCCGCTGATCAAGACCGAGCCGCCGTGCGTGGCCACGGGTCTGGAAAAGCAGGTGGCCCGGTACTCGGGCATGGTCGTCCGCGCCAAGAACGCCGGGACCGTTACCTATGTCGATGCGACACGGATCGTCATCGACAACGCCGACGAGTACGAGCTGCGCAAGTTCGTCGGGCTCAACGAGCGGACGTGTCTGAACCAGAAGCCGCTTGTCAAGCTCGGTCAGAAGGTGAAAAAGGACCAGATCATCGCCGACGGTGCGGCAACACACCGGGGCGAACTGGCACTGGGCAAAAACGTGCTCGTGGCGTTCAACACCTTCGACGGCTACAACTTCGAGGACGCGATCGTCATCAGCGAACGCCTCGTGAAGACCGACGTGTTCACCTCGATCCACATCGAAGAATTCGACGTGGAGATCCGCGAGACGAAGCTGGGCCGCGAAGAGTTCACTCGCGACATCCCGAACGTCAGCGAGAAAATGCTCTCGATGTTGGACGAGAACGGCGTGATCCGGATCGGGGCGCACGTCATGCCCGGGGACATCCTGGTGGGCAAGGTCTCGCCCAAGAGCAAGAGCGAGCTGACGCCGGAGGAGAAGCTGTTGCACGCGATCTTCGGTCGGGCCGGCGAGGACGTGAAGAACGACTCGCTGGACGTGCCCGCAGGGACCGAAGGCATCGTGATCGGCGCCAAACGGTTCAGCCGGCGGATGCACCTCAACGACGAGCAGAAGCGGCAACTGCGGCGTGAGATGCGGCAGTACGAGGCCCAGATGGATGGGCGAGCGGCCGAGCTGTTCCGCCAGATGGTCGCACAGATCAACGAGCTGACGGGCACGCCGATGGTTGACCCCTCCACACGGCAGAAGGCCGGTGCCTCGGACATCACCGAGGTGGTGTGCGAGCAGATCGAGTCGTTCGGCCTCAAGTGGATCAAGGGCAACAAGCAGGTCAAGGCGCAGGCCGAACAGGTCTACAACCAGTTCTGGCCGCGGATCGAGGCGATCAAGAAGGAAAGAGACCGGAAGCTGGCGCACATGAAGCGTGGCGACGAGTTGCCGTCGGGTGTGCTGGAGATGGTCAAAGTCTATCTGGCGACGAAGCGGCACCTGGCCGTGGGCGACAAGATGGCCGGCCGCCACGGCAACAAGGGCGTCATCGCCCGGATCGTGCCGGAAGAGGACATGCCGTTTCTCGAAGACGGCACGCCGGCGGACGTGTTGCTGAACCCGCTGGGCGTGCCCAGCCGGATGAACGTGGGGCAGATCCTCGAGACCCATCTGGGCTGGGCGTGCGGCGTGCTGGGCTTCCAGGCCGTCACCCCCGTCTTTGACGGGGCCACCGAGGACGAGATCCACGCCGTTACCCAAGAGGCCAACGAGTACGTCAGCCAGCGCACCAGGGAATTGAACGAACGGAATGAGCCGCCGGGCGACCACGAGCTGCTGTGCTGGATGCCGCGTGGGGGCAAGGCGCAATTGTACGACGGGCGCACCGGTGATCCGTTCGATCAGAAGACAACGGTCGGGTATATGTACCTGATCAAGCTGCACCACCTGGTGGACGACAAGATCCACGCCCGTGCTACCGGGCCCTACAGCCTGATCACGCAGCAGCCGCTGGGCGGCAAGGCACGCACCGGCGGACAGCGCTTCGGTGAGATGGAAGTGTGGGCGCTGGAGGGTTACGGGGCGGCGTACGTCTTGCAGGAGCTGCTGACGGTCAAGAGCGACGACGTCGAAGGCCGAACCAAGATCTACGAATCAATGGTCAAGGGCACCAACACGCTCGAGGCGGGGATGCCCGTCGCCTTCGACGTGCTGTGCAACGAGATCAAGGGCCTGGGCCTGAACATCACGATGGAGAAAGCGGCGCTCGAGGGCGGCTCGATCCTGTAATTTGGTGACGTTGAAGCAGTCATCGGCCTCGTCTGACGACGTGCCCGGAAACAACGGCAAATCAACCACAGACCGCGTGTGCAGGACGACATGCTCAGCAGGCAACGCCAAGCGATTCGGGAGCAACCGAAACATGGCTGAATCGATTTACGATCGCGTGAATGATTACGGCTCGGTGAAGATCGCGCTGGCCAGCCCCAACGACATCCGGTCGTGGAGCTTCGGCGAGGTCAAGAAGCCCGAGACGATCAACTACCGCACCTACCGGCCGGAGAAGGACGGGCTGTTCTGCGAACGGATCTTCGGCCCGGAGCGCGACTACGAGTGCGCCTGCGGCAAGTACACGGGCACCAAGTTCCAGGGGCTCCTCAGCGACCGCTGCGGCGTCAAGGGGCCCCACAGCCGCGTCCGCCGCAAGCGGATGGGCCACATCAACCTCGCGGCGCCCATCGTCCACATCTGGTTCTTCAAGGCCATCCCCTCGCACCTGGGCAATTTGTTGGGCATGAAGACCAGCGACCTGGAAAAGGTCATCTACTTCCAGGACTACGCCGTGGTCGATCCGGGCGACACGCCGCTCAAGGACAAACAGGCCTTGACCGAGGACGAGTACCGCCAGGCGGTGGAGCAGTACGGCACGGGCTTTGTCGCCATGATGGGCGCCGAGGCCGCCAAGGAACTGTTGCAGCGGCTCGACCTTGATGCCCTCAACGCCGAACTCCGTCATGAACTGAAGAACACACGCTCCAAGCAGAAGATCAAGGACCTGTCCAAGCGGCTCAAGATCGTGGAGCAGATCCGCACGAGCGAAAACCAGCCGGAATGGATGGTCATGGATGTGGTCCCCGTGATCCCGCCGGACCTGCGGCCGCTGGTCCTGCTCGAAAGCGGCAACTTCGCCACCAGTGACCTTAACGACCTGTATCGCCGCATCATCAACCGCAACAACCGTCTCAAGAAACTGATGGACCTCAACGCCCCGGAGGTCATCATCCGCAACGAGAAGCGGATGCTGCAGCAGTCGGTCGATGCGCTGTTCGACAACGGCCGATGCCGTCGCCCCGTGCTCGGCTCGAGCAATCGTCCGCTCAAGTCGCTGACCGACATGATCAAGGGCAAGCAGGGCCGCTTCCGCGAGAACCTGCTCGGCAAGCGGGTGGACTACTCGGCCCGCTCGGTCATTGTCGTCGGGCCCGAGTTGAAGCTGCACCAGTGCGGCCTGCCCAAGAAGATCGCCCTGGAGCTGTTCCAGCCGTTCATCATCCGCAAGCTCAAGGAGCACGGCCTGGTTGACACGATCAAGAGCGCCAAGAAGATGCTCGAGCGCCGCGATCCGGAAGTGTGGGACGTGCTGGAGGAAGTGATCTACCAGCACCCGGTCATGCTCAACCGCGCCCCGACGCTGCACCGCATGGGCATCCAGGCGTTCGAGCCGGTGCTGGTCGAAGGCAACGCGATCAAGATCCACCCGCTGGTCTGTACCGGCTTCAACGCCGACTTCGACGGCGACCAGATGGCGGTGCACCTGCCGCTGTCCGTCGAGGCGCAGGCGGAAACGTACTGCCTCATGTTGGCGACGCACAACATTTTCAGCCCCGCCAACGGCAACCCCATTATCAGCCCGTCGCAGGACATCGTGCTCGGCGTGTACTACATCACGTCGCTGCCGCCCGACGTGCAGCCCGAACAGCTTCGCCTCGACCAGTGCAAGCAGTTCAAGGACCCGGCCGCCGCGTTCTTCGCCTACGACACCAAGGCGATCCACATCCACGAGCCGATCGTGCTCCGCCTGCCCGAGGGTCGCTTCAGCGACGTGGTGACCGACCAGAACGGCGAGCCCAAGCCGCTGCCGAAAAACCGCCGCGTCATCACCACCGTCGGCCGAATGCTCTTCAACGACATCCTTGACGTCGGCATGCCCTATTACAACTGCGCCCTGGGCAAGAAAGGCTGCAGCCGCGTCATCGACGATACCTACGCACGCAAGGGTCGGCCGGCGACGATCGACCTGCTCGATCGACTCAAGGACATCGGCTTCAAACGCTCCACGCTTGCCGGGCTGTCCTTCGGCATCACCGACCTGCGCATCCCCGCTCAGAAGCAGAACATCATTGACGCCACGCAGAAAAAAGTCGATCGTGTCGAAAAGGCCTACCACGCCGGCGCGATTACCGATCGCGAGCGATACAACCAGTTGCTCGACCTGTGGACCCACTGCCGTGAAGCCGTCACCAAAGAGCTGCTCAAGGAACTGCGCAGCGACCGCCGTGACGACAATGACAACCCCATGCCGATCGACTCGACAAGCGACCGGCACTACCTCAACCCGGTCTGGCTCATGTCCGACTCGGGCGCCCGGGGCAACGTCAGCCAGATTCAGCAACTGGCCGGCATGCGCGGTCTGATGAGCAAGCCGTCCGGTGAGATTATCGAAACGCCGATCCGCGCCAACGCCCGCGAAGGCCTGAGCGTGCTGGAGTACTTCTCGTCCACCCACGGCGCTCGAAAGGGACTGGCTGACACCGCGCTCAAGACCGCCGACTCGGGGTATCTGACCCGCAAGCTCGCCGACGTGGCGCAGAACATGTTTGTCGCCGAGAGCGATTGTGGCACCCGCCAGGGCGTCACCAAGCGGGCGATCTACAAGGGCGAGGAGATCGACGTCCCGTTGCGTGAGCAGATCGTCGGTCGCATCGCCCGTGAGACGATCCGAAATCCGATCACCGACGAACTGATCGTTGCAGAGAACCAGGCGATTACCGAAGAGGCCGCACGCAAGATCGAATCGCTGGGGATCGATAGTGTCATGGTCCGAAGCCCGCTGACCTGCGACGCCCGACGCGGGATCTGTGGCCAGTGTTACGGCGTGGACATGTCCACCGGCCAACTCGTTGAAGAGGGCCTGGCCGTCGGCATCATTGGCGCCCAGTCCATCGGCGAGCCGGGAACCCAGTTGACCATGCGCACGTTCCACACCGGCGGGATCGGACATCGCACCCTTGTCGAAACCGACTACCGCGCCCAACACGGCGGCACCGTCGAAATCCGCGACGCCAACGAGGTGCCCGTTACCGACGAGGACGGCAACGAGGTCCTCGTCGCACTCAAGCGCAACGGCGAAGTCGCTGTCCTCGACCCCAAGGGGCGTGAACTCGAGAAGTACAAGATCCAGTATGGGTCCTATATCATCACCAAGCCCGGCCAGACCGTGAAGAAGGGCCAGGTCCTGGTCAAGTGGGACCCGCACCGCACCCCCATCCTCGCCGAGAAAGCCGGTGCCGTCCGCTTTGAGGATATCGAGGTCGGCGAGACCGTCCGTCCCGAGAGCGAGGCCACCGATCGCAAAGGTAAAAAGGCCATTGCCGCCGCCGGTCAGGCACTGGTCGTCATCGAGCACAAGGGCGAGAAGCACCCGCAGATCGTCATCGAAGACAACGACGGCAAGATACTCGACTTCCACTACCTGCCCGCCAAGGCGCGGATCGAAGTCCAGCAGGGCCAGCAGATCAAGGCCGGCCACATGCTCGCACGCCAGCCGCGAGAGGTGATCGGCTCGTCCGACATCGTCGGCGGCCTGCCCCGCGTCACCGAGATATTCGAGGCACGCAAGCCCAAGGACGCCGCCGTCATGGCGGAAATCTCCGGCACCATTGAGCTGCGTTCCGATCGACGTCGCGGCAAGATGACCATCATCGTCCGCTCCGACGCCGGCCTTGAGGTCGATCACCACGTGCCCCAGGACCGTCATCTGCTCGTGCATACCGGCGACTACATCACCGCCGGCGACCCGCTGATCGACGGCCCGCTGGTCCCGCACGACATCCTCCGCGTCAAGGGTGAAGAGGCCCTGTTCAGTTACCTGCTCGACGAGGTGCAGAACGTCTACCGCGCTCAAGGCGTCCCGATCAACGACAAACACGTTGAGATCATCCTCGCACAGATGCTCCGCAAGGTCCGCGTCGACAACCCCGGTGACGCCAACCTGCTGCCCAACGAGGTCGTGGACAAGTTCCGCTTCCGCGATGCCAACGAACAGGTCGCCACCATGGGCCGCGTCAAGGACGCCGGCGACACCACCCTCGTGGTCGGCTCGCTGGTCAGCAAAGCCGATCTGAAAGAGGCCAACGCCAAGGCCGAGGCCGACGGTGGTCAGCCCGCCAAGGCCACCCGCGCTCGACCCGCCACCGCCAAGACGCTGCTGCTTGGCATTACCAAGGCCTCGCTCCAGTCCGAATCCTTCCTCTCCGGCGCCAGCTTCCAGGAGACCACCAAGGTCCTCACCGAAGCCGCCCTTGCCGGCCGAACCGATAATCTGGTCGGCCTCAAGGAAAACGTGCTGCTCGGCCACCTGATCCCCGTCGGCACCGGCTTCCATGCCTACACGCAGATGCGGGTCATCAAGCTCGCCGAGCCGCCCGCCCCCGAAGCCCCTACCCGCGAGGAGGAACTCGAGCACGCCGCCGCACTCGCCGAAGCCGCCGGCGCCGAGTCACCCGACCAGATCAAGACCACCGTCGGCGAATCCCGCTTGGTCGCTCAGTTGCTCGGCGAAACCGAACACACCGGCTCCAAAAAGAATTGACCCCAACGCCCCGTAGCCCCCGCTTTGTCGGGGGCTTTCTTCTGCGCCCAACTTTTCACAGTGTAAAGCCGCCGATGGCATCGGCGGTCATGTTTTCAGGCAGTGGTTAGTGAGCAGTGGCCAGTGGGCCGATCAAATAAAGCCGGCGATGGCATCGCCGGTCCCCCCTTGATCTTCAAGGCAACCACCGGCCCGGGGCACGCCAGACCAACCCACCAGGTGAGCGGGCCTGGCGTGTCACCCGAGCCGAGGCTGAGGTCACAGACTTGACCGCTTGCGGTTTCCCGAACTTTTTAGGGTTCGGAGGCCGGGGCGTGCGGATCATCGTGCTTTATTGTGGGGAGAGGTCACGCACGCACGAAGGTCCGCCGAAGGCGGACACCCGCCGTGTGCCGGCCCGCGTGCGCCCTCAAGCCTCCGTCAGTCCTCTCCCGGTTAAAGCCGCAGGGTGCGAGGGCGTTGAACGCGAAGAACCAGCAATCGGCCGAGGACGCGCTTCGGCCACGCCGAACGAACTGCGTGACCCACTCGCGCCCTCTACCTATAGGCCCAAGCGCACGCTTCGTGCGCGCCAAGCGGTCGGCGAAAACCGCATAACCTCTGCAACCACTGTGCGCAAGGGACTGTCACCCGACCGGAATTTTCTTTCACATCACGCACATTTCTGTGCGCGCCTTTGACCCCTTGCCCTGATCATTTGGGTCCGCAGTTGTACGGTCCGCCCTCAGCGGACTGTTCAGAAATGCCACGGCGAAACAAAAAAAGAGGTCCGAAAATAGCGGGTCC
>JAZGCX010000342.1:0-5353 GCA_036477175.1 Phycisphaeraceae bacterium | reverse complement strand
GAGAGTGCCCTTGACCAGGGGATCGCGCAGCGGCAGCCCGTTGTGCGTCAGCACCACGTCACACCGCTTGCCCTCAGTGCGCCGGGGACGCGCGCCGGGCAGGTCGTCGCTCGGGTACCGCTGCTCCGGCCACACGCCCCAACCCGCTTGGCGCAGCGTCTGGTGGATCAACGGGTGCAGGCCCAGTTCGTCAGACGCGTCGAACCCATAGACCGCCTGCTCCAGATCGTCTGCCCGGGCCCGCGCCTCCAGACCCTCGGCCACCGCATCAGCAATCTCGGAGATGGACCAGCGCATGTAGGAAACCGCAGGAACCGCACAAACCGCAAGAACCGCCGTTGTCCTGCCGATGACCAATTTATCGTATCGCTCTGATGATTAATGGTTACTGCGATTACTGCGATTCCTGCGGTTACCAATTTGCCAACTCGCCGGTGATCGGCTCGACCAGGTCTTTAACGGTGACGATGCCGACGGGCCGGTCGCGGTCGGTCACCACGGCCAGGGGTTGGTGGCCGGTCTGCAATTGGCTCAGGGCGGTGCGCAGCGGCGTGTCCGCGTCGAGCGTGACCGGCCTGGTCATCAGTTGCTCAATGGGCGGGCACTGATCACGCCGATGCAGCAGCGCGTCGGTGACGTTCACCACGCCGACCAACTCGCCGGCCGCGTCGAGCACCGGGAACCGCGACCGCGGGGTGCTGTCGGCCAGCGCCCGGAGCCGATCCGGCCCGTCCTGCACGCTCAGTGTCATCACCCGTGACCACGGCACCATCTCGTCGCGCACCTGTCGGCCAGACAGATCGAGCACCCGCTCCACGATCGCCGACTGTTCGGGGCTGAGCAGCCCATATCCCACGCCTTCTTGCACCAGCACCTCGACCTTGCGCCGCGGGTGAATGGTTGCCAGACCCTGATGCGTGCCGGTGATCCGCATGGCCAGGCGGGTCAGCCACTCGATCACCGGCAGAAGCCCCATCACCGTGAACAGCCGTTGCGACAGAAGCAGCGGACCGCTGAAGCGGTACATCAGCTTGTCACTGTGTGCCGCAAACAGGTCTTTCGGGATCGTCTCGCCGAAGACGAACAGGATCGGCGTGAGGATCAGCACGTTGGTCGCGATGATCTGCCAGTCGCCCAGCCCCCGGCTTGCAAGGATCACGGTGAGGCTTGCCGTGCCCAGGTAGTTGGTGATGTTGTTGCCGATCAGCAGTGTGGTCAGCAGCGTCCCGGGTCTGGCGACGAGCCGGGCCAACCGGATCGCAGCCGTGACCCGCTGCTGCTCGAACACGTGCAGCCTGACACGGTTGAGCCGATAGGTGCCGGTCTCCAGCCCGGAATACAGGGCGCTGCCGGCCAACCCCACGACCAACAGCATCCACCATAGGATTGCCTCCAAACCGCTCATGCCCGCCCCCTGTCTTGTGGTTTGGATAACGGTTTGTTGCCCGCTGCCTGCTGCCCGCTGCCTGTCGCCTCTTGCAGTTGCACCAACAGTGTGCCCACGCGGCGTCGGTCCATGGTTTCCACCTCGATCGCGACGTTGCCGAACGTGGTTCGGTCGCCGACCTTGGGCAGCCGGCCCAGCCTGGCCATGACCAGCCCCCCGACGGTGCTGACCCCTTCAATGCCGCTGTCCCGGGGGATGCCGCCGGCGGCATCAAACACCTGGCCCCAGTCGTGGACCGGCAGATTTGCGCTGACCCGCCACCGGCCGGGGCCGATCGACTCCACCTGCGGGCCCTGGGCCGAGGCGTACGGGCCGGCGATCTCGCCCACTAGTTCCTCAACCACGTCTTCGAGCGTGATCAGCCCCGCGGTCCCGCCGTACTCGTCCACGACCATGGCGAACGTCGTGCCGGTTTTGCGAAGGTCCACCAGCAGTTGGTCCGCACGCTGCTGCTCGGGCACGAATTTCGCCTCGCGGATCAGCGCGCGCAGCTCGGCTTGCGTCTGTGGCTCAGCCAACAGCACCTGTCGCGCAGAGACCACACCCGCAATGTGATCCAGGTCGCCGCGGTAAACCGGCACGTGGCTCAAACGCGTTGCACGGATCAGACTGGTCAACTTATCGGGCGGGTCGGCCAGGTCGAACGCCTTGATGTCCACCCGCGGCGTCATCAGGTCGCGCACCTTCAACTGGCTCAGTTCGAGCACCTGTTGAAGCAAGTGCTCTTCCTCGTGGTCGATCACGCCCTGCTGGGTGCTTAGTTCCAGCAGCGTTTCAAGTTCTTCGGCCGACAACGTCGGCGGCCGCTCGCCCGGTGCAAAGAGCCTGGCTAACGGACCAATCACCACAGCGCTGATGAGCGCCCGAAGCGGCGCCAGGACCCGATGCACCAACAGCAGGGGCACCGCGGTGTAACGCGACCATGCCTGGGCCAGCCGCGACGCCAGCAGCTTCGGCACCACCTCGCCGAGCAGGATCAATATCAACAGCGGCACGACGCTCAGCACGCCGACCAGCAGCGTGCCGGCCTGGTGCTCGGTCTTAAGACGGACCAGCACCACCGTGCTGACCACGAAGTACGCCACGTTGATCGTCATGTTGCCCAGCAGCAGCGTGATCAGCAGCGACCGGGTTTCGGCCAGCAGCGTGGTGACGGTGGCCGCGGCAAACGATCGCGATCGGCTCAGTTGCAGCCGCTGGTAACGGCTGAGGCTGAATAGGGCCGTCTCGCAACCGCTGAAGAACGCGCTGGCGACCAACAGCAGCGGCAGGGCGGCAAGCAGGATCAGTTCAGCAAAGGGCATCACAAGAGTTGGTGGCTGGTGATTGGAGGTCGGCGGCCCGACCTGCTGGTTTCAACCACCAACCACGGATCACCCACCACCCGAATCTACACCCGCACCTCGGCCAGCCCCTCCCATTGGTGCGCGCGGATCGCCTGGAGCACCCGCTCGGCGGCATCCACGGCAGCGTATCCGGCCGCGGCATCGACTGTTGGCGGCCGACCGGTCCGCACCGTGTCGAGAAAGTTGGTCAACTCCGCTGTCAGCGGGTCCTCTTCGCCCGGGGGCAGGTCCATGGTGAGCTGCTCCACGTGTATCAGATCGGAGTAGTCCAGATCGGTCAGGTCGGCGCCGGCGGCGATCTGCTGCCGCACGTGCCGCAGCGCCACCGCGTTTTCCGATTGACGGATCACCAGCCCGCTGCGCTTCTGGTAGTCCAGCGTCACGTAGCATTGCTCACTGAACAGCCGGAGCATCCGCTCGGTTTTCAGGGCCAGGCGACTGGCGGTCAGGTTTGCCACGCACCCGGACGCGAAGACCAGCCGGGTGTTGGCCACGTCTTCGTGTTCCCCAAGCACCGCTACGCCCGTGGCATCGACGCGCCTCAGTTGCGAGTCGGCCAGCATCAGCACGATGTCCAGGTCGTGGATCATCATGTCCATCACCACGCCCACGTCCAGACTCCGGAAGGTCATCGGGCTGACACGGTCAACCTCGATGAAGCGAGCCGGCACGTTCATCGCCGCCACGGCGCGGACGGCGGGGTTGAATCGTTCGGTGTGGCCGACCTGCAGGATCGCTTTGCATCGGTCGGCGACGTTGGCCAGCGCCTTGGCCTGCCGCACCGTCGGGGCCAGCGGCTTCTCCACCAGGCAGGCGATGCGCCGCTCCAGCAGCGGCGTGGCCACCGCCTGATGCTGCACCGTCGGCACCGCCACACTCACCGCCCGCAACTGCGGCTGGGCCGAAAGCAATGCCGCCGTGTCGGTGTAGAACGCACAGCCATACTCATCGGCCACGGTGGCGGCCCGATCGGCGTCGATGTCCACCACCGCCAACAGGTTCGCGCCTTCAAGCTTCGCGTACGTCCGGGCGTGGTGCTTGCCCATCTGCCCCACGCCGATCACGGCAACGTCGATTGTTCCGTTGACCTGCTCCATCGCCCAATATGGTAACGCAACCGCCGGTCAGTGCTACGATGATGGCATGGCTGACCCCCCCGCCCAGCCCGCCAGCGGCCAACGCCCCGTGATCGGCATCACGATGGGTGAGCCGGCGGGCATCGGCCCCGAAATCGTCGTCAAGGCCCTGGCCGACCCCCAAATCCGCCGGCTTGGGCGGTTCATCATCTACGGCATGAACGAGCTGCTCAGCTACGCGGCGGACCTGGCCGAGATCGACCCGTACTGGTGGCGGCTCCAGCACGACTCGCCCCGGGCCGAATACGACCTCGTCCACGACGTCGTCGTGCTCGATTACGACGAGTATTCGATCCTGGGTCAGGCCGTGCAACGCCCGACCAAGCCCGGCGGCCAGGCCAGCCTGCGGTTCATTGATGACGCCATCGGCGCGGGCCTGACCCCGGCCGGCGACCCCGGTCACATCGACGCCCTGGTCACCGCCCCGATCTGTAAGGAGTCATGGCAATTGGCCGGCTGCCGCTTTGCCGGCCACACCGAGTTGCTCCGCCACCGCACCCGCGCCAAGCGCGCGGTGATGATGTTCTGCTCGCCCAGGCTCAACGTGGCGCTGGCCACCGTGCACCTGCCGCTGATGGATGTACGCAACGTCTTGACCATCGGCTGCGTGTTCAACCCGATCGACCTGGGCCACCAGGCGTGCATCCGCATCGGCATCACCAAACCCCGCATCGCCGTCTGCGGCCTCAACCCCCACGCCTCCGAGAACGGCCAGTTCGGCGACGAGGAAGCACGCGTGATCCGACCGGCGATCGAAATGGCCCGACGCGCCGGGATCGACGCCCACGGCCCGTTCCCCGCCGACACCATCTTTCTCGACGCGATCAACGGCAGGAAATACGACCTGGTCGTCGCCATGTACCACGACCAGGGCCTGATCCCCGTCAAGCTCCTTGCCTTCGACGAAGCGGTCAACATCACACTGGGCCTGCCGATCATCCGCACCAGCGTCGATCACGGCACCGCGTTCGACATCGTGGCAAAAAACAAAGCCAACCCCGGCAGCATGAAGGCCGCGATCCGCCTCGCCGCTCGTCTGGCAAGTGGTTGCAGCGCAAACAAGACACAAAAACGCCCCAACGAAGGCGCCGCGTAGCGCGCTTCCCAAGTCTGACGGTGGTCAGTGGTCAGTGACCTGTGACCAGCGGAAAACCATTCTTCGCTCTTCGCTCTTCGCTCTTCACTCTTCACTCTTCACTCTTCACTCTTCACCTTTCACCTTTCACTGAAAACACACGCTGGCGGGCGCGCGCCGCGCCGAGCGGGCCGGCACGACACGCAACCTCACCAGCGTGAGTGTCAACTTCAACAGTTGAACGGGTTGACTTCGCTTCGGACCGGGGCGTGCGAGATCGCGTTGTCTTGTGGGGAGAGGTCACGCAAACACGATCATCCGCCGAAGGCGGACATTCGCCGTGTGCCGG
>JAZGCX010000341.1:0-2001 GCA_036477175.1 Phycisphaeraceae bacterium | reverse complement strand
CAATCGAGTCTGGTATGATACATGACCCGGTGGCCTTGACGTTCCAACCGTTCCCCGCTCCGCCGAGTGACGCCGCTGCCACGACCGCCGCGGCACCATCGGCAAATAATGCGTTGGACACGACTCGATCCGGATCCCAACCGTAGCGCATGTGCAGACTGCAAAGCTCGACCGCGCACATCAGCACGTGTGCGGCGGGGTCTGCACCTGTCAACGCGCAGGCGACGCGCAAGCCGTTGATCGCACCGTGGCACCCCATGAACCCGATGTGGGTGCGCTCCACAACCGGCCTGAGTCCAAGGGTCTTGATAAGTTTCACATCGACACCGGGCGCCGAAAACCCACTGCACGAAACGGTGATCAGGTGTGTCATCTCGCCCGGGCGGCATCCGGATTCCTTCAGTGCGCGGCGCGCGGCGCACGTCGCCAAAGCGGGCGCTGCCCGGGCGTAGCGGTCCATCCGTTCCCGCGTCGTCGGACCGTAGTCACTCGAGCCGGTCGACGGGCGATAAAACGAATGCCCCACGTGAGTTCCGTTGGAACCCTCCAGCAGCACGCTGCTTCGACGCCGGACACCGGTCCTCCGATAGAGCGCGGGCAAAAGACGCAACCGTTTGTCATGCTGGCAACAGAAAGTCCTGGCGAGATCCGCAGCGTCGCCCTGCGCGATCGCATGTTGCGGCAAGGCGGTGCCCAGACCGAGGATGGTGCAACTCATGGGCGGTAAACCTCCATTTTGGCAAATGGTCTGTTCAACCATTCCACCAACGGTGCAGCTATCTGAGGAAGATGTGATAGTAGACGAATCGTCGCGCGCGTCAGCGTGGGGTGCCGCAACAATTTGGTGACCGCCCGACAAGCGAACCGGCGCCGATCCACGATCCGGCGATGAAGCGCCGTCCATTCATCCACGATTGACGGGTCCCACTTTCGAATTGCGCGGCGGGCCAGCGGAGCGACGGCAACACCCGATGCCAACGCCCACGCGATCCCATCGCCCGTGAAGGGCTCAACGTAACCGGCGGCGTCACCCAAGACCAAGAGCCGGTGACCACCGGGAGTCGGCGTGTGCCGGGTCAACGGAGCCGTTCCGAACCAGCCGCAATCGCGCAAGGCGGGTACAGTGGGCATCCCGGCTTCATCGTGTATCCGAGTTGCCGCGGATCCTACACCTCGTTCGTGCTTCACTGCACGGGGGTCGATGGCTGCGGCGATCCCCAGGCTGCCGTCTTCCAGTCGAACCAGTCCGACGTACCCGCCGCTTCCGCAGCCCATGTAAATGGTCTCGGGCGAATAGAAGCTCGGTGCTCGATGGGCGACCGTGGCGGCCCCAACGCGCGAACCCGACGCGGAGGTCGTAACGAACGGTGCCTGCTTGCTGCCAAGCTTGGTGCCGAGTCCCGTAGCGGCCAACACGATGCTCGACGTTACCTCGGCTTGGCGACCGTCACGCAAACAGGTGACACCGTTTGTCGTTCTTGAATGTGCACTCCATATCACACGGGTTTCGGGTAAGAAGTCGACGTCGGATTCGATCGCCGCATGCACCAGCGCGGCATCGAGTGCGACACGCGACAGCGCGACACCGCCCGGCAGGTTGATCGAAGCCACACGATTTCCGGCGGCCAGATGCAGCCGACGCAACGGAATCGCCCCGAGCCGTTCTGGCAACGGGCCGAGCCCGACGGCCGCCAAGGTGGACGTCGCGACGGCGTTCAGGCAGGATCCGCAAACCTTCCATCGCGGAAAGGAACTCTTGTCCAACAGCAGCACGGACATCCCCATCCGTGCGCATTCACGGGCCGCCATGGCCCCCGCCGGTCCGGATCCCGCCACGACGACATCCCAAGATCGCTGAGCGGCTTGTGTCAGGGTCAGAGTCGGTGCGATCGTCATTGGCGAACCCACCTCAAGAGGAATCGACACGGCCATTTTGGTACCACGCCGGCACCGGCCAGGCCAGCCCTCTTGGCCAACTCCAAGGCCTCTCGGGAGGTGAAG
>JAZGCX010000340.1:0-7684 GCA_036477175.1 Phycisphaeraceae bacterium | reverse complement strand
CCCACAGACCCGCCCGACCGGTCTGGAGCAACAACCTGCCGATCCGCAACGCCACCGCCGCCATCAACAGCGCCATCGGGCCCAGAATCGGCAGCAGATAATACGACCGCCGGCCCCACGCCAGTGACAGACATCCCATCACCACAATGACAACGCACCACAGGAACTTGATCGCCGGCTGCCCGCCGAGCCGGCGGGACTTTTCCAGCCAGGGCAGGGCCAACATGAGCGGATACAACACCACCCAAGGCAACACCAAGTCGATCGTATGGTACAGGTAGTAGGGGTCGAGCCATTTCCACCAGGGTTTGGACCCGCTGCTGACGCGCAGGGCCAACTCGTGCCGCCAGGCCGCGGCGGCTTGCGGCACCGTCAGATAAACCGTCACGTACCAGCCCAAGGCAACTGCAAGAAGAATCAGCAGCCCGGACCACGGCCTGAGCACCCGCAGGACCTGGCCACGGCTGCCCGTTGCAAACATCCCGACCACGAATGCACCCAGCATGATCAGCGGCAGTTGCGGCCCCTTGGTCAGCAACGCGAACCCGAATGCCGCCCAGCCACCCCATGCCGCCCATCGGCTCCATGACTTGCGATTCGGCTCACCCACCCACCGCGCCGACAGCATCAGGCCGAGTAAGCCGACGGTACACCACATCGCATAGAGCATTTCAGGTCTGGCGCTGTGAGTAAACTCGACGTAGCCGCTGCTGGTGGCCACCAGCAGCGCCGCAACGAAAGCGGTCGGCCGATCCAGGACGACACACCCCAGGCCGAGGGTCAACACCACCAGCATCACGCCCGCCGCCAGCGACGGCAGCCGCGCTTCCAAGGCCGAGATGCGACCATTGCGATTGCCGAGTCGATCTGCCGCCGCCGCCAGCCAGTTCTGCATCGGCGGCTTCTCCAGTCGCGGCTGGCCACCCAACAGCGGCACCAGCCACCGCCCGCTGTCGATCATCTCCTCGGTGCTTCGAGCGACAAACACTTCATGCGTGTCCAGCGGCAGCGATCCGGCGCCGCCCCAGGCCGTCCAGCAGGCGACCCCCACAACCACCGCCACCATCGCGAATGTTCGCCACCCGGTGCCGGGCCGGACCGCGATCGGCAAGCTTTGGTCCGGTGACGGCCGTGTTTGCATCTGGATGGACCCTGAACGAGGTTTCGTCTTTGCGATCGGAATCCACTGCGATCGGATGTCCGCTCGACCCACCGCAACGCCGCGGATCATATCCGTTGGACTACTCGAGTTCGAGGCGCCCGGTCGCCGACGGCACGCCCGCCGGCCAAGGGCGGGAAAATGGCCGTGGCGACTTGACCGATCAGCCGCAGGCGATATGCTTCTTCGCCTTGCGCACTGGAGTTCGCACCCGCGGCCGGACCTACGGGAGCCTTATGCGATGAGTGGAGAAGCCTGAATCGGTACCCGATCGGCGCAGCCGCTTTGATTCATCCTACAACCAGATCGGACCGATCTACTTTGTCTGCAAAGGCGGTGGTGAGTTGAGCGCGGTCCCGACCATCGCCCCAGCCACTGGTCAGACCCCAGACTTGAAGGTATAGACGATGACCACCGCCCCCACGATCAGCGAGGGCCGCAAGATGTCCAGCCTCGACACGACGCGAAATTTCGGCATCTGCGCCCACATCGACGCCGGCAAGACCACCATCACCGAGCGGATCCTGTACTACACGGGCAAGACCTACAAGATGGGCGAGGTGCACAACGGCACGGCCACGATGGACTTCCTCGAAGAGGAGCAGCAGCGCGGGATCACTATCCAGTCCGCCGCCACCACCTGCCCCTGGACCCGCAACGGCGTGGACCACATCCTCAACCTGATCGACACGCCCGGCCACGTGGACTTCACCATCGAGGTCGAGCGCTCGATGCGGGTGCTCGACGGCGCCGCGGTGATCTTCGACGCCAAGGAAGGCGTCGAGGCGCAGTCGGAAACCGTCTGGCGGCAGGCCGAACGCTACAACGTCCCGCGGATCTGTTTCATCAACAAGATGGACAAGCTCGGCGCCGACTTCCTGTACAGCTTCAACTCGCTGCATGAGCGGCTCGGCGCCAACCCCGTGGCCGTGCAGATCCCCATCGGCGCCAGCCAGACATTCGACGGCATTATCGACCTGCTCACGATGAAAGCGTACTACTTCTCGGCCGAGGAGCTGGGCGCGAAGGTCGAAGAGCGCGACATCCCCGATCACCTGCGCGACGATGCTCAACTGTGGCGGCACGACCTGATCGAAAAGGCCGCCGAGCTGAACGATGAGCTGACCGAAAAGTTCATCATGGAGCAGCAGATCACGCCTGACGAAATCCGTGCCGCCCTGCGCCGCGGCACGCTGAAGCACAAGGTGTGCCCCGTGTTCTGTGGGTCGGCGCTGAAATACATCGGCGTCCAGCGGCTGCTCGACGGCATCATCGACTACCTGCCCAACCCCACCGAGGTCCCCGATGTCACCGGCACCGATGTCAAGGACAAGACCAAGAAACTGTCCCGCCCGCACGACTCGAACGCCCCGTTGTCGGCCCTGGTCTTCAAGGTCGTCTCCGACAGCCACGGCGACCTGACCTACGCCCGAATCTACTCCGGCACGCTCACCAAAGGCACTCGCGTCCTCAACGCCAACAACGGCCGACGCGAGATCATCAGCCGCATCTTCGAGATGCACGCCAAGCAGCGGATCGCACTCGACCAGATCGGCGCCGGCACGATCATCGCCCTGGTCGGCCTGAAGCACTCCATCACCGGCGACACATTGTGCGACCCCAACGCGCCGATCATCCTCGAACGTATGACGTTCCCCGAGCCGGTCATCTCCATGTCCATCGAGCCCCAGAGCCAGGCCGACAAGGAAAAACTGGCCAACGCCCTGATGACGATCCGCCGCGAGGACCCATCCTTCCGCACTCACTACGACCAAGAGACCGGCCAGACCATCATCGAGGGCATGGGCGAGCTGCACCTGGAGATCATCCGTCACAAGCTCACCCGCGACATGAAGGTCGGCGTCAACGTCGGCACGCCACGCGTGGCCTACAAGGAAGCGATCTCCCAGATGGCCGAAGCTCGCGGCATGCACCGCAAACAGACCGGCGGCCGCGGCCAGTTCGGCGACTGCCAAATCACCATCGAGCCCTACACCAAAAACCAGGCCGAGCAAGCTGGCCTCGACTTCACCGACCAGATCGCCTTCGAGAACAAGATCAGCGGCGGCGCGATCCCCAAGGAATACATCCCCAGCGTCGAAGCCGGCTGCCGCGAGACCGCCAAGTCCGGCGTGCTGGCCGGTTATCCGATCCTGGGCGTCAAGGTCACACTCATCGACGGTTCATATCACGAGGTGGACTCATCCCAAATCGCCTTCGAGCAGGCAGGTATGCTCGCATTCCGCGAAGCGGTGCACCACGCCGGGCCGAAACTGCTCGAACCGATCATGAAGGTCACCGTCACCACGCCCCAGCAGTTCCTCGGCAACGTCACCGGCGACCTGAACCGCCGCCGCGCGATCATCAGCGAGACCGAGCAACGCGGCACCACGCGCGTCGTGACCGCTGAGGCGCCGCTTTCAGAGATGTTTGGCTACGCCACCACGCTGCGGGGCATGAGCCAGGGCCGAGCCAGCTACTCGATGGAACCGCTGACCTACCGCCCCGTGCCCGGGAACATCGCCAAGACCATCCTCGAAGGCAACTAGCGACGCATCGCCTCGCAGCGATCGGATCGCAAGGTAATGGACCGGTGACTTTATGCCGGCACCGACCGCAGCGGCAACAGCGCGTCGCCCACACGCCAGCGCATGGCATCCACGAGGTTGCGGCCGACCATCGTTTCGATCAGGTTCTTCTTTTCGTCCGAGTCGTTGAGCAGGTCGTACATGCCCAGCGCCCGGTGTGTTTCAGTGTCGAAGACGATCTTGTACCGCTCGGTCTCGAGCATGAGTCGCCGGCCGAACTCGCTGAGGCAACCGGTGTGCTTGCCGTCTGCGAGCGGTTCGCCGGCCAGCACGGGCAACAGCGATCGCCCCGCCATCGTTTTGGGCGCGTCGCAGCCGCCAAGCCGCGCAATCGTCGCCGCCACATCCACCGTGCTGACCAGCCAGTCGGCCGTCTGGGCCTTGGCGGGCGTCGGCGGCGCGATGACGGCCGGCACGTCGATACTGCCGGCCAGAAACGAGCGGTGACCCACGATCCCGTGTTCGCCTAACAGGTGCCCACGATCGGCCGCCAACACAAACCACGTGCGGTCGCTGTCCGATCGTCCCTCGACGTGCGACACCATCTGCCCGATCTCGTAGTCGATCAGGCTCACGCGGCCGAGGTAGTCGGCACGGATCCGCCCGATCGAATGCCGTTCCAGCCGCTGGAGCAACACACGCGGGTAGTCCAGTTCGACCAGCGAATCCAGGCTGGCCAGATCGGCCGGGGCGAAGCCGTGCTCGACCGACTCGACGGACACGACGCCGTCGTAGAGCGACGGCGGCGGCAGGTCATTGCCCGGGCCGCTGAAGATGACAATCAGCGCCCAAGGCCGATCGGCCGGCAGCTTGTCCAGCATCTGCTGCGCCTGTCGGCCGATGAAGCCGTCGATGTCGTCATCAGGTTCCAGAAGCAACCGGTCCGGCTCGAACGGGCCGTAGCGCATCCGCTGGCGGCGCTGCTGCACGACCGCGTCGTAGATGCCCTTGGTGCGTATCGCGGCGAGGTACGCGCAGCTCGACGACTCGAGCGTGTCCGGCGACTCCACCACCACCGCATCGTTCAGCCAGGGCTCGATCAGATCAACACACCCAACGCCCGCGACGAAATAACCGGCACTTCGCAACAACGCCGGCCAACCATCGCAGCAGACGCGGGTGTCCGATTCGGCTACGTACCCGTGCTGACGCGCGTGCAGGCCGCTGAGCAGGCTGACCATCCCGCCGCGGTCGGCCGGGCAGGCGCTGGTCGCCACCAGCCGCAGGCCCCGGCCGATCAGCTTCTCCAGATTCGGGGTGCACAGCGGCCAGGCGCCGCTCTCACCCACCGCGTCCGACCGGAGCCCGTGTGCCAAAACTATCAGCAGGTTCCGACGCAAAGCCATACGTGCAAACTATCGACCGATCAGACCAAGATCAAAAGTCCACGCGCGTCCAATAAGACCGATCACGCCAAATGACTGCACGTTGTGAGCCGGTGTGTCCTCGCACCAGGAGCCGATCGGGGCCGGGCCAGCCCGCTTTGTCGAAGCACCAGACGTCCGAAATGCAGGTTACGGCCGCGAAACGGTGGAGGCGGTGGCCGCGGTGGTCGGTTCAAGCCCTTTCGGGACACGCTCTTCGACGGGCTTGTCCGGTTTCCAAAACTTCATCTTGTCGAACATGCCCTTGGATTTGGGGTAGGGTTTGTAGGTGTAAGGCTGTTGGTGCTCGAACAGTCGACCGCTGTGTTCCTGCGCCCAGATCAGCCAACGGCTACCATCCATCGCAAAGTCACGACCGGTCAGGGCGCCCAAGGAACGATGCGCGGCGAGGGCAACGCCGAGGTCGCGGTCGTCCAGCGCGCCGACGAGCGCCTGGAACACAGCGGGTTGGGGGTATTGACCCAGCGCCTCGGCGGCGGCGATCCGCACGTCGGCATCTTCTTCTCGGGTGTCATCGGCAGCGGCGATCAGTGGCCCCACCGCGCCGGGATGGTGAATCTTGCGCAGCCCTTTGACTGCTTCCCATCGCACGATCGGCGACTCCTGTTTATTGCTCATCGCGTCAATCAGGGTTTGGGCATCTTCAACATCGCCATGCATGCCCAGCGCCTTGATACAGGTGGCGCGGACGGTCGGGTCGGGGTCATCCACCAGAACCCGGTACATCCGCACATATTTTTCTTCACCGCCGAACGGCGCAGCGGCCAGCAACGCAATGGCGTCGCGGCGAACGTCGGCGTCATAAACGTTGAATGCGTTGTGGACCGCCTCGATGGGCGTCATGGGCACCAGCGGCTTGAACAGATCGGCAAACGGCTTCTGGGTGCCGGCACACCCGCCCGCCACCGGGATGCAAACCGCCAACAGCACCAGCCACCGGTCGGCCGGAGCAATCAGATTGGGTCTGCCCGCGCGCATGAGATCACGAGTGTAGCGTCAAGGGATCAAAGCCGCACCCACCGCGACCATTGTCCTGCGACCAGGTAAAATAGGGGACCGAATGCCATACCGACATCATCACAGGCCCCGGCAATCGGGTTGCCGTAGGTCCGAGATCGGGTTGCATGATCGCCTGGCTGCAAAAACTGGCTCACGTGCTGCAACTGACCCGTGTCGAGCGGGTCTTGGCGGCGGTCAGTAATAGCTGGCTGATCGTCTTCCTGGCTTATGCCGTCGAACCGAACGACCTGACCAACGCGGTGTTCGACTGGATGCCGCTTTGGCTGGCGCTTCTGCTGGCAGCGTTGGTCTCGGCGGGGCTGTCGGCCCATGGGTTGGTGCTCAATGATCTGCTCGACGCACGGCACGACCGGACGTTCCGCCCCAAGCGGCCGATCGCCGCGGGCAGGATCGGCCGGCCCGCCGCCGTCGTCGCCGCGGTCGGCTCGCTGCTGGTTGCGCTTAGCGCCGCCGTGGTCCTGGGCACCGGCTCGGCGCTGTTGGGACTGGTCACCGTCGCAGCCATCCTCTTCTACAACACCGCCGGCCGATTCCTCCCCGCCGTCGGCATTATGGTGGTTGGGTTGATCCACCTGCTCAACATGTTCGTGCCCAACCCGGAGCTGGGCTTTGCCTGGCCGATCTGGCTGACGTTGACGCACGTGACGGCATGCCACGCCATCGGGTACATGATCGAGGGTAAGCGGCCGCGGCTGCGAAGCAGCGACTGGTGGGGGCTGTGCGCCGGCTGGGCGTTCTGGACACTGGCCCTGGTTGGATGGATGCTGTGGCGGCAGAGCCTGTTTGTCCACGGCCGGCAGGCGATGTGGCTCGGCCCCATCATCGTGGCGCCGTTGTTTGTGATCGTCGCGTGGTGGTTGCTGACCGGGGGTTCCAAGTCACCTTCCTCGGCGATTGGCAGACGCCTTCACCGAACGACGCGGCTGCGCTCACGTCGATCGGCCGGCACCACGTTCACCCGCTTGGCGATGCTGTGGCTGATCGTGTACGACGCGAGTTGGCTGTTGGCAGGCGGACTCCACTGGCAGGGACTGGTCCTGATCTCACTGTTGATCGCCGCTTTGGGGGCCATCTGGGCGATCCGCACGCTGACGCAGACCAGCGGCGACCGCCCCACCTACCGTGTTCAGGAACCCCCAATCGCAACATGACCCACCCGCTTGAGAACACCCGAACGGACACCGCGGCAGACAACTTATAATCTGCCGGCCTTGGGAGGACGCACGACGGATCGTGATTTCGTCTGTGCGCGTTGAAAGTCGGTTGGCCGGCAGGCGACGCCCGCCACAATCCCGGATGCGTAGCGTCCCGGCTGCGTCTGATGAGCGCGAGAACTTTTCGCCAATCGACGCACGATCCATGAAACCGCTATGAGGCAAGGGTGACAAGAGCATGCGTCGCGAGCTGATCATTTACCCGTTGCTGATCGTCGCCGGCGTGCTGGTGTATGCCAACAGCCTGCGGGGGCCGTTTGTCTTTGACGACCTGACAATCGTCGATAACCGCGATATCCGGTCGCTGGCGAACCTGTC
>JAZGCX010000034.1:0-4357 GCA_036477175.1 Phycisphaeraceae bacterium | reverse complement strand
ACCACTACCTGCCGGGGGTGTTTGAGGTACAGCTTGACGGCGGCGATGAGCACGTGGTCACACTCACCGTCGCACTCGGCGAACAACGCGCCGATGCGAGTGCAGGGGAGTCGAAAGATCGTCAAGTGCATCTGTCGGCACACAACCGCCACGTTGGGTGCGACGGTGGGGCGAATGAACGGTTCAAACGCGCTCTGGTCGTCGCGGCCGACGACTTTGTGGTCGATCGGACGGTGCGGGGTCAGAAGCTGGCGTCCGTGATCGCCGGGTACCCGTGGTTTGCCGACTGGGGGCGTGACACGTTCGTCTCGCTGCCGGGTCTGCTGCTGACGACGGGACGGTTCGACGAGGCGAAGGCGACCTTGCACGCGTTTGCCGAGGCGATCCGTGGCGGTCTGGTGCCCAACCGGTTCGACGACTACGACGACACAACCGCCCACTACAACACGGTCGACGCCAGTCTGTGGTTTGTCCACGCCGCGATGCAGTACCTGTCCGAGAGCGGCGATCGTGCGTCGTGGGACCGCTGGCTGAGTGCAGCGTGTTTGAAGGTGATCGACGCTTACCTCAAGGGCACCGACTACGACATCAAGATGGCCGGCGACGGACTGATCAGTGCGGGGTCGCACAGCACGCAACTGACCTGGATGGACGGGGCATGCGATGGCACCGTTTTTACCCCGCGGCCCGGCAAGGCCGTTGAGATCAACGCCCTATGGTTCAACGCCCTGATAGGCATGGCGGAGCTGCTCGACGAGACAGACGGGGCCACGGCAGATCACTACCGGAAGCTCGGTAAACGGGTCGAACGCGCCTTCATCAAGGTGTTCTGGGACGCCGGGCGCAACTGCCTCAACGACCACGTGTGTGTGGATGACCACGGCAACGAGCACGTTGACCAGTCGATTCGGCCGAACCAGATTTTCGTGGTCAGCCTGCCTCGATCACCCTTGCCACTGACCAAACGAAAACTGGTGGTGAAGGCGGTAGCATCCGGTCTGCTGACCCCTTTCGGATTGCGCACACTGCCGCCGGACGATCCACACTATCACGCCCGATATGCCGGCGACAGGTACCACCGCGACGAGGCGTATCACCAGGGCACCGTCTGGCCGTGGCTGATCGGGCCGTATGCCGAGGCGGTGCTGCGTGTGGGCAAGTTCAGCGACAGGGCCAAGCGCGAGGCGCTCGACACGATCACGCCTCTGCTGGAGACGCTGACCGGTGGCGGCGACTGGCCGTCGCTTGGGCAGTTGCACGAGATCCACGAGGCTGACCCGCCTCACCGCCCCGTCGGCTGCATCGCCCAGGCTTGGTCGGTGGCGGAAGTGCTGCGGGTCCTGCGGCTGATCGAGACCTCATAGCCGTTGTTTGGCGCGCACGGATCAGCGCTTCGGCGAAAGAAAATTGACGATTGATCTGCCCAGCGCTGCCGCAGTTGCGACCATGGGTTACGACACATCTCGTCGCCGGGCGGCGCGCACAATTGATGCGTTTCGCCCCTTGGTAGAACGTAACGCACGGCCCCGAGGCCACCGCGGTCGGAACCGGCCTTCAGTCGAGCTTCTGGAGCCGCCACACCGCCCGATACAGCCCCGCCACCTGTTCGCGATCCACCGTGCGAGGCGGGAACACCCGATTCAACGGCTGCAACCGGATCAGTCCCTCGTCCTCCTCGTCGAAGAACACCCGCTTGAAGGTCGTTTCATGGTCCGGCTCGAGCCTGACGAAACAGTCGCACCCGTCGGTTACTTCAGCATCGGGCGAGAACACGACGACATCGCCCTCGCGATATTCCGGCAGCATCGACTGGCCGACGACCACCGCCGCAAACGCCTGCGGATCGGCTAGGTCCGGGCACGTCACATAGCGGTCGGCCACGCGCGCCGGATAATCCAGATCGGTAAACCCCGTCGGGTACCCCGCCGCCACCTTGTTGATCAGCGGCACGCGGAACCGAACCGGCACCTTCCCAAGATTGTCAAAGACTTGGTTCGTCAAGTCGTCTATGGCGTCACACCACTCGCCGACCCGGGCTGGGTCAACCGCTGTTGGTCCGAGCGTGGCGGTGATCCGCCGTGACAGTTCACCGGTTTGGAACAAGGTGTCGAGGCTCTTGGCGCCGTCGGGTCGCGGCCGGGTCGAGTCGCGCAGCCACGCCGCCAACTCACGACCCCGTCGGGCCGCGTCGGCGACCTGCTCGTATTGCTGCCGCACCGGATCGGGGGTGTTCTGCCAGTCGGCGGCACGGGTCAACTCCCCGCCGCCGATGCCTAGAGCCCGCTCGAGCGCCTCGAGCACCTGCCGTGACGGTGGCCGGGCGGTGCGATGGTTTTCGATCATCGACAGGTAGCTCTTGGTCGTGCCGACCGCCTGGGCCACGGCCGTCAGTGTCAGCCCCAGCCCCTCGCGTCGGTGTCGAATGATCTGGCCAACCGTGTCCATGACGAGTCAATGCGGTCGGGCGGTATTCAGCGGCGGGCCTTGGCCCGCGAGTTTGGCTTGCCGAGGCCGGCGCGGCTGCCAAGCCCGCCCGGCCACTATCCCAGGCCGGCTCCTTTGGCGGTTAAATAGTCCTTGAACACCGGTCGGCTCTGGCGTACAATACCAAACATAATGCTAACAAGCGTACCCATTCCGGGACCCATGTCAAGTCGTCTGGTCACCTGATTGGCCCCATTTTCCGCCATGCCCACGCCGATTGCCATCGCGACCCACGCCGCCGCCGAACGTTGTCACCGCCGCCGCGACGAGATTGAGCACTTGCTGTCGCTGGCTCAGTACCTGGATGAGCCGGACCGGTTGCTGATCCATCAGGCCTACCGCCACGGTGTGCCGATGGCGGACCTGGCTCGCTTGGCCGGCAAGTCGCCCCGGGCGGTCCAGGCCCGCCTGATCCGTCTGTTCAAACTCATCCGCCAACCCTTGTTTGGCTTTGTCGTTCTCCACGGCGACCTGCTGCCGCCGCCGACCCGACGCGTGGCTCACCTGGTGGTCCTCCACGGCCACAGCCTCCGCCGCACCGCCGACATGACCGGTCAGAGCCTCCACCGCGTTCGACAACACATGCGAACCGTCTGCGTCCTGGCCCGGCTGTGACCTGGCCTTTCGCCGTCATCGGGCCGCCAATGCCATCGGCGGCTTGGCACGGCCATTTCGGACCGCCGATGCCATCGGCGGCTTTACACGGCCTGGAAAAACACCATGCAACTCGATCTGCAACTGACCGTCGCCACCACTGTCGAGCCCTCGCCCAACGTCCTGCGCGTCGCCGCGATGTTCGGGCTGGGCATCGACGAGCAAAAGAAGCTTTCGATCATCCCGTCGATGAAGCTCGATCTGCAAGGCGGCCGGGTCGTCTTCATCACCGGCCCAAGCGGCAGCGGCAAGAGTTTGCTACTGGGCCTGATCGACAAAGCGCTGCGCGATCGCGAGGGGGTACGCGTCATCCGTTTCGACCAACTGCCGGACCCGCCTGATCGGCCGTTGGTTGATTGTTTTGATCCCGTCCCGTTGGAGCAGGTGTTGCAAACGTTGAGCATAGCTGGCTTGAATGATGCGTTTGTCATGTTACGCAAACCCAGCGAGCTGTCGGACGGGCAGCGTTACCGGTTGCGATTGGCGCAGACAATGCGGTTGGTGGCGGATGGTTCCGCGGGCAGCAGCCCGCGGCTATGCGTCATGCTGGCGGATGAGTTCGGGGCGACGCTTGATCGTCTGACCGCGGCGGTGATCGCCCGCAACGTTCGCAAGTGGACCCGGCGACAGGGCCATGTCTGCTTCATCGCCGCGACGACGCACGACGACCTGCTCGAACCGCTGGAACCCGACGTGCTGATCGAAAAGCACCTGGGGCAGAGCATCGAGGTGCATGTGCGCGGATCAGGTTGATAGCCGGCGGGCTACGCCCGCCGGCCATTGGATACCGTGGTATGAACGAGACGTTGAAACACCGCTTTGCCGCGCTGCCTGCGGTCGGCATTGAACACGAGCTTCAACTCGAACGCGGCAGTGTGCGCGATTACGCGGCGTTGTGCGAGCATCACTACCGGGCCAAGCGACCGGCGACCGTTACCCGCGTGTTGGCGTTGCGACACGATCGGCCGACGGTGTCGGGGCGATTTGTCGGCGTGCGCGGTCAGAGCCGCGTGATTGGCGTGCTGGTCGAATCGCTGGCAGCTTTGAACTGTCGTCTGCGCGACTTTGCGCTGTCGGGCCGGTACGGCGAGTGGCGGAACGCATCGCACCGGGCCCGGGTCCTCAATGCCGAGTTGCGTTGCATCAGCCGCGTGGTCGTGCACCCGCAGTGGCGGGGGCTGGGGCTGGCGGTGCGGCTGGTGCGGGCGTCGCTTGACGA
>JAZGCX010000339.1:0-4137 GCA_036477175.1 Phycisphaeraceae bacterium | reverse complement strand
TTCGTTGGGTATCTTGCGATGAGCTTTCCTACCTGATTCTGGCTCATTTGACGCCCTAGTCCTTATAGTCCCGCCGTCTATAATGGCCCGCATGGTACGGATCGGCAAGCTGCACCTCGACGCGCCGTTTTTCCAGGCCGGCCTGGCCGGCTACTCCGACGCCGCCATGCGACTGATCGCCCGCCGCCACGGCTGCCCCTACTGCATCACCGAGGCGATGCTCGATCGGGTCCTGATCAACGGCGGCAAGGGGCTGCGGGCCGTCGAACTCGACGCCGAGGACCACCCGATTGCGGGTCAACTCATGGGTTCGCATCCCGACGAGATCGCCGAGGCCGCTCGAATCCTCGTCAAGCTCGGCTATGACGTGATCGACATCAACCTGGCCTGCCCGGTCAAGAAGGTCCGCTCCAAGCGCCGCGGTGGTTGTTTGCTGGCCAACCCCGACGAAGCGATCGCGATCCTGGATGCCGTCCGCCAAACGGTGCCCCCGCAAGTGCCGTGCACCGTGAAGCTGAGGCGCGGCACGGACGATTCGGCCGACGCCGAGGCCAACTTCCATTGCATCTTCCAGAACGTGATCGACCTGGGCTACGCCGCCGCCACGGTGCACGGGCGGACGGTCGAGCAGAAGTACCTCGGCCCGTCGCGGTGGGGCTTTCTTCAAGACCTCGTTGCGCAGTACGGCGGGGCGGCGAACTTCAGCATCTTCGGCTCGGGCGACATCTGGCGTGCTCAGGACATCTTCACCATGATCCAGCAGACAGGCGTGCAGGCGGTGAGCGTGGCGCGGGGCTGCATCGGCAACCCATGGGTTTTCGAGCAGGCCCGCGCCCTGATGGGCGGCAACACCCATGCCGCCGCCCGACCACCGACGATCCAACAGCAACGCAACGTGCTGTTGGAACACTTTTGCCTGTCGGTGGCCCTGCACGGCGAACGGCAGGCCGGCCTGATGATGCGCAAGTTCGGCATCAAATTCTCACGCCATCACCCCGAGGCCGACGCGGTGAAGAAGGCGTTCATCACCGTCAAAACGCGTGACGACTGGCGGGCGGTGCTGGATGAGTTCTACCGGGTGCTCGAGCCTGTGGCCACGTAAGCCGATATTTCGATTGAGTGGCGACCCGGTCCCGCGGATCGCGATCCGTAAGCTTTTTCGCTGACATCACGCACACCGAAACACAGGGGCGTACAATCACCCATGCGTATTGCGGTCATCGGCGACATCCATGCGTATGAGCTTCGGGTGCATCCGCGGCGGCTGGTGGGCAAACGATTGTTCGGCCAGACCAACCTGTGGCTGAATCGGCGGTTCCGCTTTAACCACGCGCTACTCGAACCGGTGCTGCAGCGGGCGATCGAGATCGAGCCCGACCTGTTGCTCATGACCGGTGACCTGACCACCACGTCACTGCCGAACGAATTTGCAGACATGGTGGACCAGCTCCGGCCGCTGGCGCAGCAGGTGCCCACACTGGTGGTGCCGGGGAATCACGATCGGTACACCTTCGGCGCCGCCCGGCAGCAGCGGGTGGAGAACATGATGGGGAGCCTGGTGCCGCCGCGCTTCCCCCACTTTGAAAAACTCGATGAACACTGGCACCTGCTCGCCCTGGACGCGGCCCGGCCACGGGTGATGCTCTCGAGCGGCCGGCTGGGTGAAAACCAACTCAACGCGGCGCAGAAGCAGATAAAACACCTGTCGGCCCACGACGGCCTGATCGTCCTGTGCCACTACCCGATCGGCGCGCCGCCGGGCAAGATGCCGGTGGCCTGGGGACACGACCTGTCCGACCGCGCGGCCCTGGCGCGATTGCTCAAGGCGTGCCCGGCCCGGGTGGTGTACGTGCACGGGCACATCCATCGGCCGTGGTGCTGGCAGCCGACCGACGGGAAGCTGCCGCAGTTCACCTTCATCAACGCCGGGGCGCCGTGCCTGACCACCGCGTCCTATCCTGCGGGCCAGGGATTCTGGCAGATCGATCTGTCGCCGGACCCGGGCAAGACGATCGGGATCACCCACCACGTGCCCACGGCCAGCGACGCTGACGCGGCCATGGGCTGGAAATGCGTGGGCGGCCACCCACCGCCGCCGGCCGACCGAACCTGGCACGCCGCGACGCTCCGATAATTGCCCCGCTGGACCGCTTTTTTGATCCGGCCGATCCTTCCTTGACAAGTGTGGCATACTGGTAAGGTTGTTCAGTGGGCGTATCTTGGCCGCCGTGCTGGTGGGACAGTCGAAACACGCGGGGCATGTGCCGCCGCTGGACATGGCTCGGTTGAACCCCAAACGCCCCACGAAGGAAAACCTATGTGCGGCATTATCGCCTACCTCGGCACCAAACCGGTGGTCCCACTGCTGATCGAGGGGCTCAAGCGGCTGGAGTACCGCGGGTATGACTCGGCCGGGCTGGCGGTGGTGTCCGCCGACGGCCTGCATGTGACACGTTCGGCCGGCCGGGTCAGTGTCCTGGAAGCCCAGGTCCAGGCCCTGTCGAACACCGACGACCGCTTCCGGGGCCACCTGGGCATCGCGCACACCCGCTGGGCCACCCACGGCGCCCCCAGCGAATCCAACGCCCACCCCCATTGCGGGGCGACCCGATCCGGCCACCGCGTTGCCCTGGTCCACAACGGCATCATCGAAAACTATGTCACGTTGCGACGCTACCTCGAGGGCAAAGGCCACGCGTTCAGTTCCGAGACCGACACCGAGGTATTGGCCGTGCTGATCGCCGAGCTATACGAGAAGAATCTGGAGTCGGCGGTGCAGGCGGCCTTGCGCGAGGTAACGGGCGCGTATGCCATCGCGGTGATCTGCGACGCCGAGCCGAACACACTCATCTGCGCCCGCAAGGGCAGCCCGTTAATCATTGGCGTCGCCGACAAAAGCTACGTCGTCGCGTCCGACGCCTCGGCAATCGTCTCACACACCACGCAGGTCATCACGCTCGATGATTACCAGGTGGCCAGGCTTTGTGCCGGCCCCGACGACACGCGCTCGTCCGACGCCGCGGCCTGGACCGCCGACTTTCGAACCACAACGATTGACAACGTGCCGGTGACCCAACAGATCAGCGAACTGGAGTTCGACCTCGAACAGATTGAACTCGGCGGTTACTCGCACTTCATGCTCAAGGAGATCATGGAGCAGCCGGCGGCGATCCGCAACTGCCTGCGGGGTCGGATCGACAAACGTGAGGCACGGGTCGTGCTGGGCGGGCTGGGTCAGGTCACCCGCGACCTGGTGCGGGCCAGGCGGCTTATCTTCACCGCCCAGGGCACCGCCTTTCACGCCGGGCTGATCGGCGAGTACCTGCTGGAGGACCTGGCCAAGGTCCCGGCCCGCTGCGAATACGCCAGCGAGTTTCGGTATCGCAACCCGATCATCGAGGACGGTTCGGTGATCGTGGCGATCAGCCAGAGCGGCGAGACGGCGGACACGCTGGCAGCCCTGCACGAAGCCAAAGAACGCGGGGCGCTGGCGCTGGGCGTGGTGAACGTCGTGGGCTCGTCGATCGCTCGCGAGACCGATGCCGGCATCTACCTGCACGTCGGACCGGAGATCGGCGTGGCGTCCACCAAGGCGTTTGTCGGGCAGGTGCTGGTACTCACGCTGTTGGCACTGCACATCGGCAAGCGCAAGTACCTCTCGGCCGACGCCGTGCAGACGTACCTGCGCGAACTGGAACGGTTGCCCGACTATGTGAGCCGAGTGCTCGAACAGAGCGACCACATCCGAACCTGCACCGAGCAATACGTTGATCGTGAGAACTGGCTGTTCCTCGGCCGCGGGTACAACTACCCGGTCGCGCTGGAAGGAGCATTGAAGCTGAAGGAACTGTCGTACATCCATGCCGAGGGGATGCCGGCGGCAGAGATGAAGCACGGCCCGATCGCGCTGATCGACGAGGGGATGCCGGTCCTGTTCGTTGCGCCGCAGGGCAACCAGTACGAGAAGGTGATCTCGAATATCGAAGAGGTCCGCGCCCGTGGCGGCCGGATCATCGCCGTGGCCACTGAGGGGGACGAGGAGATCAAGCAACACGCCGACTCGGTCTTCTATGTGCCGCCGGTCCCCGAGCCGCTTCAGCCGATCGTCTGCGTCATCCCGCTGCAACTGCTGGCGTT
>JAZGCX010000338.1:0-3010 GCA_036477175.1 Phycisphaeraceae bacterium | reverse complement strand
CTGAGCGACCTCGCATAGACGGCTTCGACTAACCCCGGCAGCAACGACAGCAGCTGAAATACCAAGAACGCCGCCACGCCAATGGCCAGCACCAGCAGCCGTCGGCGAGTGTAGAGTGGCCAGTCGGAGGTGTCTGGCGCTGTACGCGCCGCGGTATGGGTTTCGGCTTGCTCCATGACCACTCAGGTGGTGTCCAGCGGATAGAGGCTCGGAAGGTACGGGACTGCTCGGGTTGAACAATACCACCAGAATACCAACGACAACACAATTTTCCATCAATCCATCGCTTATAACATAACACCTTGTCAGCTAACATCTTCTACGATTTGACCTCAAGTGGTTTATGATGTCTATCTGGGCCGCCCGGAGATTCTGGCCCCCCTCGGAGTGCCGATCTGTCTGCACCACACGCCTTCCGGCCGGTATGCTAGAGGTCATCCACTGGAGGCCACGTCGATCGGTGGTCCACGAAACCAGGTCGTCGTCACCGGCGAGACATACCCAGCCTGCCGGGTGTCAACAGTCTTTACACCCTGCGATGGCCACCGGTAGCGGTGATAAGCCGACCCGGGTCTGGCGAGCCCGGCAGCCACGCCGGGTCCCGCCGTTTCCCTGCCGTTTTGCCGGTGATCTGGATCAGGTATTTGTGGTGATCCCTGACACAGCAAAGAAGGGTCCAAGACGCGAGATTTAGGATCGACAGGAAGTGTTAACAATCGCGACACATACTTGGCAAACGGTTGGGAAAAGCTCGGGATTGGCTGTGCATGACCCAATGATTGCTGGGTCTCACCATTGCCTAGAGTGTCATAAGCTGCAGATTGAAGGTAAGGATGCCCGAATCCATATGCCTTCGATGAATCAGAGTGTACAGCTATAGGTTGTTTCCGGGTAAGTGGGGTAGATAGGGATATTCCACGGTCACTGAGGCCGTGGCACACGGGTTGCGGATTGATTGGCTAAGGTGGGTTATGAAGCCCATTGAAGTTAGCGTGCCGGAAAAGAGCAAACCACGGGTGAGTAGATTACCGGAGAATTGGGATTGCTTAACTCAATGGGGCGACGTAATGGAATTGTGATGCTGTCAAGGGGTTTTACGCTAATCGAGCTTTTGATCGTGATCACGATTTTAGGGGCCATGACGGCGATCGCGTTGCCGCAGATGGCCAATATGTTCCGGGGGCGGGCGGTGCCCAACGCCGCCGATCAATTCGTGGCGACGCACGGCTTCGCGCGGGCGACTGCCATCCGGTGGGGTCGGCTGGCCGAGCTGCACATCGATGCCGGCAACAACCGGTACTGGGTCGAGATTGACACCAGCGGGACGGGGAATCGCATGAAGGCAGGCGGCTATCGCTACGTGAGCGACAACGTTGGACTGACGAGTAACCGCACGCTGGTGTGTTTCGACCAGCGAGGGCTGCCGAGCGCCCGAACGACCACGGCCGGCCTGGCGTGCCAGGCTGCGGACCTCACGGCGATTTTCTCGCTGGGCAGCCGGGTGGATACCGTACAGACCACTGCCCTGGGGAAGGTGTTGCGATGAACGAGCCACAAGCCGTGATGCGGCAGATGCGGAACGAAGGCGGCGTGGCGCTGGTCGAGATCCTGGTCGCGATCATCATTCTTTCCGCGACGTTGTTGAGTCTTGCCGCCGCCTCCGGGCAAGCGGCGCGGCAGATATACCACAGCCGCCGGGAATTGAATATGTGGTCCGCCGTGCAGAGCCAAGTGGACAGCCTGCGGGCAGCCGGCTTCAACAACCTCGCGGACGGATCGGCCACAGTCGAAGGATATCCGGTGTCTTGGACCGTGACTGGTACCGATCCAAAAACCGTAACGCTGGACATCGATTACGCCACCCGCCAGGGAGCGACGCAAACGAGCAGCGTGACGCTGACGTTCCCCGCGGCGGACACGTTGCCGAATTGACCATGAAACGGCTTCACTCGAATCGTCGGCAGTGCAGCTGCCCGGGCCTCTGGAGCGAGGCTGGTGTGACCCTCATCGAGTTGATGATCTACATGATACTGGCCTCGCTGGTTATGGGCTCCATATACTCGGTGATGATCACCCAGAGCCGGGCTTACGCCGACCAGCGGGAAATGACGGATGCGCGGGAAACCGTGAGCGGCGCCGCCGTGCTGTTAACGTCCGAGTTGCGACAGATCTCCCCCTCGGACGGCGATCTCTACTTCATCGCGCCGGAATCGCTGGCGATCCGTTCGATCCAGGGTGTGGGGATCGTGTGCGCGATTGACCCTCCGTTTAGAAAGTTTGCCCTGTGGAATATCGTCGGCGAACTGGTTGATCCCACAGGCAACGCCGACAGCTCGTTGATCTTTTCAGCCGGGGGACCCGGGACGGACGACGACTTTTGGGAGGCGGAGGAGATAAAAAATTTCTTTGTGCCTGCCGGGATCCTCGCCACTTGTGACTGGACGGTGCCGCTAACGCCCGACACCGTGGTCCAACTCGACGATGACATGCCGGGCGTGCTTGTAGGGGCGCCGTGGCGGACGTTTCGGAAGACCCAGTACGGCACGTTCCTCGAAGATGGTGACTGGTGGCTGGGCCGGAAAACAACCGGGGCCTACGAGAAGCTCACGGGTCCCATCCGGTCGCCTGCGGCCGGGGGCCTCGTATTCAACTATTACGATGCGAGCGGAAACGTCACCGCTGTGCCAGCCGATGTTCGTGTGATCGAGATCATCCTTCGAAGCCAAAGCACGAGACAGTCGCGGCAGGCGTCGGGATTGACAGAGCGGACGGACAGCCTCCGAACGAAGGTGTTCCTCAGCGGCTGAATTCGCCTCGCCTGGTGCGCGCCGAAGGGAAGGACAGGATAACGTGAACGACAGGAGATACCCATGATGTTGCTTGCTGATAGAACGCGTACCACGTTGGCGGACCGCCGCGGGTTCGTGATGCCAATGGTGCTCTTCGCGCTCATGATCATGAGCACGATGGCGGTAGTTGCGATCAACGTCTCCGTCAGCGAGCACCGCAG
>JAZGCX010000337.1:0-4518 GCA_036477175.1 Phycisphaeraceae bacterium | reverse complement strand
CCGGCCCGAAAGTGAAGCTGTCCCGCCGCGTGGGCGTGCCGATCGCCGATCTGCCCAAGCACACGACCAAGCGTCAACTCAACCCGCCGGGGGTCCACGGTTTTCGCGGCCGACGCCTGCGCGACTTCGGCGTTCGCCTGAACGAGAAGCAGAAGCTGCGGTACCACTACAACGTGCTCGAAAAGCAGTTCCGCCGGTACCTGCGCGAGGCCAAGACGACCAAGGGCAACACGGGCGACGTGCTGCTTCGGCTGCTTGAACAGCGGCTGGACAACGTGATCCGGCGCCTGGGCTGGGCACGCTCGATCTGGGCCGCACGCCAGATCGTCAACCATGGTCACGTCCTGCTCAACGGTCGAAAGACCGATTGCCCCAGTTGCCAGGTCAACGTGGGCGATCGCGTCACACTCAAAGAGGGCATCCACAAGCTCGTCCGCGAAACCATGGAATCGCTCGCCGGCCACCAGGTCCCGTCCTGGCTCAGCTACGATCCGTCCACCCTGACCGCAAACATCGTCGCCGTGCCCACCGCGGATCAGGTTCCTTTCGATGTCAACATGAACCTGATTATCGAGTTCTACAAGTAGCGTTTGAGGCCCCAATCAGCATCAGGCGTCACCAGCCCGCGGATTGCAATCGGTGGGCTTTTGTTTAATCTCACCGCTAATAGCCACTAGCCGTTAGCCCTTAGAAGGCGATAAACGATTGGCTGGTGACGAACGGCTGACAGCATGGAGTTTTCGATCATGGGTCTACTTGACGGCAAGCGCGGCCTCATCTTCGGCATTGCCAACGACCGCAGCTATGCGTGGTTCATCTCGAAACAGATCGTGGATGCAGGCGGCCAGTGTCTGTTTACTCACCTGCCGGATGACAAGGGCAAGATGGAGCGCCGCTGTCGCTCTGCAATTAAAGAGCTGGGCATTGAGGATCCGTGGCTGATGCCGTGCGATGCATCGAAGGACGAAGACCTCGACGCGGTGTTCACTAAAGCCGGGGCCGACTTCGGCAAGATCGATTTCGTTGTGCATTCGATTGCGTTTGCGGATCGGCAGTTCCTGCGACCCGGTAACTTCCACACCACCACCCGTCAGGCCTGGACACAGGCTTTGGATATCAGCGCCTATACGTTGCTGGCGATGGTACAGCGCGCGGTCAACGTGATGCCGGAGGGCGGGTCCATTGTCGCGATGACCTACTACGGCGGTGAGAAGGTGATCCCCGGTTACAACATCATGGGCATCGCCAAGACGGCGCTGGAGCACACCGCCCGGTACCTGGCGGCCGATTTGGGCGAGAAGAACATCCGTGTCAACACGATCAGTGGCGGGCCGCTGCGGACGTTGGCGGCGTCGGCAGTCGGCGGCATCTCTGAAATGTTCGAGCACCAGCAGCGTAAGGCCCCGCTGCGACGCAATATCGACGGCGACGAAGTCGGCAGGACCGCCGTGTACCTGCTGTCGGATATGGCCAGCGGCGTCACCGGCGAGAACATCCACGTGGACGCTGGTTTCAGCATCGTCGGGCTGTAGTCACCGCAGGAACCGTAGTGCCTACGGGTCTTGCCATTACAAATCATTCGGTTACTGTGGTTCCTGCGGTTTCTGCCGTTACTGGGGTTAGCTCGTGTCCATCCGCTTCACCTGCCAGCACTGTGACGCGAAGATCAAGGTGCCCAACGGTTCCGAGGGCCGCAAGATGAAGTGTCCCCGTTGTGGGTTGACGCAGCGCGTGCCCGACCGGTCCACGCGAGGCGACTCCCAGGCGGGCGGCGATACCGTCTCGGTCGATGGCGGGTCCCAAGCGACGGCATCGTCAGAAGAACTTGCCGTGAACGTATCTCACAAAGACGAGGACCGATCGGCCGAACCCGTCGCGGTGGGGAGCAGCGCCAATGTGGCCGACAAGTCACGGGGCTCGGCCTCGGGCCCATTGAAGGTTGTTTTCGGCGACAGGCTCAACATTCCGCTGATCAGGCAGCCGAAACCAGGTGCCAAACCTGAATCGGATCGCACGCGGCAATCGTCGTCCAAATCAAAATCGGAGCGTGTGCCGGCGCGCAAACCGGAACCTGAACCGCCGACGTATCAGGGGCTGACGGTCATGAGCTGGGTGTTGCGTGTGATGGCTGTGGGCTCATTCGTCGGATCATACAAGCTGATGCTGGCGGCCAAGCGGCATGGGTTCAGCTTCTGGGAGGCCGTGATGGTGCTGGTAGTGGGCGTGGCCATCTCGGCTGCGATCTGGGCCGGCGGCGATGCACTTGAAGCCTTACGCGACATCGCCCGCAATCGCCACCGCGATTGAACCCACCCGACCGTCAAGGCATGTGTGTCGAGCATTGACAATCGCCGATGCTGTTGTATGCGCGGCGGCCCTGGCTTACCTGTCGCCTGTGGTCCGCGTGTCGAGTAACCTGAATGCGTGGCCGACAAACCGCAGACAACTCGCGTCGCTCTCAAATGGTCGAAGCTGCTGCCGCTGGCGTTGATCGCGGCGGGGCTGATCGTCTATCTGAACAGCCTGACCGGGTCGTTCGTTTTTGACGACGGCAAGGCGATTCGTGCATTGCAAAACCTTGACGGTTGGGGCGAGATGGTGGACTGGGCCTTGTCCGGGCGGCGGGCGATGCTCCACCTCACGCTGGCTGCGAACTACCGGATCGATGGGGACAACGTTGCCGGCTATCACCTGGTCAATGTTCTGATCCACATGATTGGGGGCCTGGCTCTGTACGGGGTGGTGCGCCGGACGCTGCTTTGCGGACATCTGCGACAGCGGTTCGAGCGGGCCGCGCCGTGGCTGGCGTTTTGCGTGGCGTTGATCTGGTTGGTGCATCCATTGAACACGCAGGCGGTGACGTACATCGTGCAGCGCGGCGAGTCGATGATGGGCATGTTCTATCTGCTCACGTTGTACGCCGCGATCCGCCTGATCGACCGCCCGAAGGATTATGGGTGGCTGATCGCCGCGGTGGCGGCCTGCGCAATGGGCATGGCGACCAAGGAGGTGATGGTCACCGTGCCGATCATGGTCGTGATCTACGACCGGGTTTTTACGCGCTGGACATGGGCCGAGCAGTTTCGCCGACGGTGGCTGTTATACGTCTTGCTGTTGGCGACTTGGGGCTGGTATCCGATGACCGGGCTGGAGGGCCTGGGCGGGTCCGGTCATTCGGCCGGCTTCCAATACGAGGGCTTGACGTGGTGGCAATACGCCTTGACGCAGCCGCTGGTCATTCTCGAGTATCTGAAGTTGAGCGTCTGGCCGTACCCGCTGGTTTTGGATTACATGCATCCGGCCCAGCACACGCGATTCGACGTACATTCGCCGCCGATTGCGTGGTGGTGGATCGTTTGGCCGGTGGCCGTTGTCGCGCTGTTGTTGGCGTTGACGGCATGGGGGCTGCGGCGTCGAAACGGGTGGGGTTTCCTCGGCGCGTGGTTCTTCGGCATTCTGGCGGTCACGAGCAGCGTTCTGCCGATTGCCGACCTGATGGTGGAGCACCGGATGTATCTTCCGTTAGCGGCTGTGGTGACGCTGGCGGTGGCGGGGGGGTACCTGTTGTTGCGGCGTTTGCGTGATGACGTGGCGCGGTGCGGCGTCGCGGCCATCGTGATGTTGCTGATCGTGGCGGGCTTGACCACGCTGACCATCAGGCGCAATGCTGAATATGAGAGCAAGGTTTCGATCTGGCGGACGGTGATCGAGCGGCGGCCGAACAACCCGCGCGGGTGGCACAACCTCGGCGCGGCGTTGTCTGAAAACGACTTCTTCGACGAGGCGATGTTCTGTTACGAACGGACGCTGACGCTGGTGCCGCAGCATGATACGGCGCACAACGGTATCGGGACCATTTGGCTCGAACGCGGTGAGTTCGACAGGGCCATCGAACGATTCAAAACCGCTGTGGAGCTGAAGCCCGACGATGCGGTCTATCACTACGACCTCGGCACGGCCTACTTGCGGAAAAACGATTTGGACAATGCCGAGCGAGTGTTTCGTCAGTCAATTGAATTGCGCGCTGATTATGCGCCGGCATACAACAACCTGGGTGTGGTCCTGGTTCGACAGGGACGCTTGTCGCAGGCCTTTGAATGCTTCAGACAGGCCTTGCGTCTGGATTCGAATGACGAAAAGATGGCCGACAAGCTGGCGGCGCTGGCGGTGGAGTTCGGCAGGGTTGGTCGATTTGAGGAGGCGGTGCAGGTCATCACGCTGGCGATCACCGTCGCGGAAGATGCGGGTGCGGAGGATGAGGTATTGCAGCTTTTTAATCGGTGGCTGCGGGATTTTCAGCAGCGCCGATTCCCGCAAACCGACAGCATCAAGTCAATCAGCGGCCGACGGTCGCAGGCGAGCCAGAACCTGTTTGGCTGTTTGGCGCACCAGTTCAGGTTCGCTCATATTGGCCGCCAACGTTTCAATGCGTTGTCGCAAGGCCGAATCGTTGTGTTTTGTCAGGTAATTTCCCGCGGCGATCAGGGCGTTGCGCTTGAGCATGTCCAGCTTGATGCG
>JAZGCX010000336.1:0-3260 GCA_036477175.1 Phycisphaeraceae bacterium | reverse complement strand
GGATAAGTCGGCATTGTTTACTCCTGTTGCCAGCGTTCCGTTTATCACTTGGTGTTCGATCCGGCCGGCAGAGACGCCGGCCGCTACACTCCTTCCGCCAGCGGCTGGCGGGCTTCGATACTGAATCGCACTTGATCGGTGATGCTGTCATAACCGATTTTCTCAAAACGCTTGGGAGGTCGCGGGGCGCTGTTGACCGTGTCGGTGAACGTCGGCCAGGGACTCAGTGACCGATTGCCGACCGCATCCACCATCTTGAGCACGTGCTGCAAAAGTCCGAACACATAGGACTCGCTCTCCCAAACAATTGCCGACTCGGGCACCAGATGACCATCGCCCAGATGCACGCCCTGCAGATGCCCGGCCGGGAAGATCCCGTCCAGATGCACGCCGGTCAGGTGACCGCCCAGCAGATGTGCCGCCACGGGCGGCGCATCAAGCCACAACGGCACCGCGCGAGTGGTCAGCGAATGGTCAAAATCGACCGTCCCGGTTCCCTTGTCGCCGAAGACCTCGAAGGCATCGCCGGGAACGTATTCGCTGCGCCGCGTTAGGATGATCCTGATCGGTTGCATCTATCCATTCCCAATCCCAAGGAGCCGCGGGCTTTAGCCCGCCGCTCCTTGCACAGCATATTCGTTGCTAAGTGCTCACCAACACGTCCGGTCTCTCAATCTGTAGTTCCGTCTCGTATCCATCCTTCAAACGATGCGTCACACCCACCACGACCGGGTAACGCACGTCGTGGCCGATGCGCGTGCCCAAGTCAATTTCACGCCCTTCGATCTTGCCCAACTGGTCGCCGATGGCGTATTGTGTTTCCACCCACGGGATCGCAGGCAACGTGAACAACCGGCGGTCGTGATGCGCTGCGGCATGTTGTGCTGCGAACGCTGCGATCCGGTCCGAATCGTCCGCCACCAGGTCCCCGAGATCATCGCCGGCTTGGACCAGTTCGTTGGTCACATCCTCGCGCGTAATGAACAAAAAAGTCTTGTTGCGATCGACGATGCGCGAGTGGACTTGTACACTCGGCGTGAGGTACTCGCTCGCCGGCCAGTCGTGCAACAGCCGCTCGTCGGATTCAATCAGACCCGTTACACGCACGAGAAACGTCTGATCAATGATGGCCCACCACATGTTCTGCACCAGCGGGTCGGTAAACGGCGGGGTGATGCTGGTCAGGTTGGGCGTGCCGAAGTAGACCCCGACTTCAAACTTCAATGCGCTGATCCCGTTGAAGAGCATGGGATACCAGGTCGTACCGAGGTCAAAACTGACTTCCGGATAGACACCGGTACCTTTGCTCTTGAACTGGCGGGTGATCGAATCGAGAAAGCGTCGCTTACGCCGGCTCCACTCACCCGGCGCCGCCACCGAATTGTCCGCCACACTCGACCAATCAAACACTTGATAGTTGTCGTAGGGGGCATTGCGATTGTAGATGGCGGGATCATAGGTGCCGGCCTCGTTCAGGACCCACTGGCGGGCCACGTCCTTGTGTTCCGCAAAGTCGTTCCCGAAGCGGTGGTACTTGCGATACCAGTCGAAGTTGTTGGGATCCTCGCCCAGCAGCGGAATCAAGTTTTCGGGGATGACCACCGCCTTCGCGGCGTCGCGGTCCGGTGGGGCCACGTTGTCCAGATTGGCTTCCGGCGCCCAGCCCGGCACCAGCGCTAAGGTGAACTCGTACTGCTTGATGCCGCCCAACACGATTGGCGCGTTGACCACGCTCTTGAAATTCCACTCCACGTTTCCGCGGTAGACGTTGTTGCGTTCGACGACCTGCTCGGCAGTCTTCGAGCGCGAATCGAACCGCGCCGCGCCGTCCGCAAATCGGCCACCGCGAGCCAGTTTCAAGTTCTTGATGGCCCCATCCTGCGGCCCCCACAATCGCAACTGTGAACGCACGACCCCGCTGTTGTTCACCGTATCAGCGGTCAAGTGCACATCCGCCGCCATGACCGCATCAGCAAGGGCCTCCACCAGGTTGCTGGTCTCGCACACCAGCGATTCGGCTTCCTGTAACAACTGCTTGATCAAATGCCCGCCGCCGGTAACGGAGAAACGCTCCTTGGGCGGCACACGCACGTAGGGCTCGGTGGCTTCCAGCAAATTACCCGCCCCGACCGGCCCGCCCGGCACGGAATAGAACCAGAACAAGTAGCGAATCGCATTGAGATAAGTCCAGCAGATGGCATCGAAGTCGTTGTCGTATGTAAATATGTAGATTGTCCGCGGGTTGCCCTCCGCATCGGTGGTGATCAGCGGTGTGGCCGAACAGTTGGCATCGCCGTCGGGATTGAAAATGCAAGGCAGCGACTCAACTAGAATACTCTTGTCCTGCCACGATGCCGGATCGGTTGCCAGCCCGTCGTCGATCTCGGCGTTGCGCATGTATCGACCGAAGATCTGGCTGGCCCGATCGCGCGACAGGCGTTCATAAACGTGCCTAGCCTCCAGCTTGAATTCATCGCGCTGGCGTCCGACTTTGCCCGACCACTCTGCTTCCTGCAGTCGCAAATACCCTTCCATCAAGAAAGTTCGTTCGGCGGCGTCGGCTTCATTGGTTCGGACGACCACACGACGATCCGGGTGGTACAGTTGGCGGGCGGTGAGCGCGTCGAAATCGTTGTCCAAACGCACCGCGACGGTGGCTGATGACAGCACGTCGTCCGAGCCAAGCCGCACCTGCTCCACACGCAGCCGCGGATCGACGCGATACAGGCCCGACCCCACGGCGGTCTCAACCTCGACCACCAGCGGTTCGACTCGCTCGAAAACTTCACTCGGCGCCGCGATCACTTCTGCACCCTGAACCCTGAACCCTGAACCCTAAACCCTGAAGCCTAAACCCTGAACCCTCTCCTACGGCTTGGCCTGCGCAAAATGCAGTTCGAAATCCTGCAAGGCTGCACCGCTGATCGAATGCTTGCGACGTTGACCTTCTCTCAGCAGCCGCACCAGCGCGCAATCTTCAAACGTCCTGCCGAACCCGTCCACAATGTCCGCCGGTTGCCCCGCGACCAACAAATCTTCAATCGTCGTTTCGAGGGTGGTTAGCGCCCCGTCCGTGGCGGCGCGGAGTTGCCCCGACCACGTGATCGGTCGGCCTTGCAAGCCCAAAGCGTGCTGAAATTCACCGTCGATACCGGGAAACGCAAAACGGTCCGTCTCCATCAGCAGGTCGCCGACCAGCACGCGAACAATACTGTCGTTCCCACAGATCACCGATCCGCCGAACGTCGGAGCGGTGGTCG
>JAZGCX010000335.1:0-2080 GCA_036477175.1 Phycisphaeraceae bacterium | reverse complement strand
CTGCCCATAAAACTCGGTCGATTCATGTTTGCGCTGGCCGCTGTCGGTGCGCCCGCAGTGGCTGCCCCACCGGCCAAGGTGGAAATATGCCACGTGCCCAGCGGTGCGACGATCGAAGTGACTCAGTCAGCGCTGGCCGCCCATCTTGCTCACGGCGATTACTTGGGTCCGTGCGCCATCGATAATTGTCCGAACGATCCGGACAAGACTGAAGCGGGTCAGTGCGGATGCGGCACGCCGGATGATGATGCCGACGGCGACGGCACGGCCGATTGCAATGACACTTGCCTAAACGATGTAGATAAGCTCCTCCCCGGCCTGTGCGGCTGCGGCAACGCGGACACTGATTCTGATGCCGACGGCACGTCGGATTGCATCGACGGCTGCCCGAACGACACGGCCAAGGACTCGCCGGGTGATTGCGGCTGCGGCGCTGTGGATGAGGATCTCGACGAGGACGGCATATCCGATTGCATCGACACTTGCCCGGCCGATGCCAACGCCGACCAGTCCGACGCAGACGGAGACGGCATCGGCGATGTCTGCGATTCGGCTCCGTCTGGCGGCGGCGGGGCCGCACCGGCGGAACAACAGGCCGATGATGACCCGACGCTCGAAGACGACTCCTCGGATGCGGTGGATTCGGAAGACCCTGAACATGACGACAGCGAAGAGGAAGTCGATCCGGAACAGACGGATCAAGCAGTACAGGAATCTGAAGAAGACTCGCCATCGGGTCTGGCCAAGGAAGCGGATGAGCCCGAGGCTCCCGCCGACAAGGACGATGATGGCGACGGCGTGCAGAATCAGTTTGACGAGTGCCCGAATACGGCCCTGGCGGCGCGGGTCGATGTGACGGGGTGCGTCGCAGACTTCGCGTCGGAGGACGGTTCGGACGACGGTTTGTTGATGCTCGCCCCTCCAGGAACAAATGATCTCGACGATGAAGCAAGCGCCGGCGTGTGTGGGCAGGGCCTGGGGTTGCTCGAACTGAGCTGCATGTTGAGCTTCGCAGTGATGTTCGGCGCGTCAGGCCGCCGCCGGAGCCGCCGCGTCCGTTGTAGCGGTTGGCGTCCCCGCCGGCCGGAACTCGGCCTGCGAGACGCAGGCCGCTACGCGCCTCGCGCGGGCTGAAGCCCGCGGCTCCTTGCTTCCCTCGCTATTCAAACATCAATTGTGATCTAAGATGGGTACCGGTTTGTTATCCTCGTCAACGGCGACGTAGGTGAGGTCGGCTTCGGTGAGGACGAGCCGTTGGCCGGTCTGGCCGGGGCAGCGGCGCTCGCCTTTGACGGTGACGTGGATGCTGATCGAGGTTCTGCCGATCCGCGTGGTATCGGCGTAGAAGCTGACGATATCCCCGATGAAGACCGGCTTCTTGAATTCGACTTTATTCATGGTGATGGTCACGTAGCGGTGCGGCGCTTGGCGCGAGGCCTCAATGAAGCCGGCCTGGTCAATGTAGCTGAGAATCACGCCTCCGAAGATGGTGTTGTTGGCGTTGGCGTCGCGCGGCATCATGACCACCCGGATGGCCGGCTCGCCCGATGGGGGCTTGATCGGCGAAGTGCTCATGGCCGGAGCATAACCGATTCGGCAGGCAGTAGACAGTGGACAGCAGGCAGTATACAGTGCGCGGCTGGGGTCGCGGTTGGGGTGCGTTTATGTGTATCGGCGTTTCTGTAGCGGTCGACCTCCGTGTCGACTGTAGGCGTCGATGCGAATCGGAGTGCCGAAAGCCAGTGCAGCCTCACGGTCGGCAGAGACGCCGACCGCTACAACGGCGAAACAGGTGCGAAGGCTGCGGCTTAGGGAGAAACGGTTGCTGTATCGAAGGGTCATCGCGTGGATGTGAGCAACCTGGGGACAACTTGTGTCATCGGCTTGTTCTGGGGCGACGAAGGCAAGGGCAAGATCGTTGACGTGCTCACCGAACATGCCGACGTGGTGGTGCGCTACAACGGCGGGGCCAACGCCGGCCACACCGTCGTGGTTGAGGGACAGAAATTTGCCCTGCATCTTCTGCCGAGCGGTTCACTCCACGGCGACAAGACCGGCGTGATCGGACCCGGCGTGGCGC
>JAZGCX010000334.1:0-12489 GCA_036477175.1 Phycisphaeraceae bacterium | reverse complement strand
GATTACCAGCCTGATCAATCCGCAGGTGACGCACCCACGTGAGGCCAAGGACATCCTCGCACAGGTGATCGTCGAGGAATTCTACGATCGAAACGCCGCATACGCCGCCAGCAAAGAGTTTCGACACCAATTTACTGAGCGCCAGTTGCCTTCGGATATTGAAACGAAACGGGTCGATGCCCGCAGGGTTGACATGGTCGCTCTGCTGCGGGGCGTCGGCTTTGCGAAGACAAACTCCGAAGCGCGGCGGCTGATCGTTCAGGGCGGCGTCAGCTTCAACAACCGGAAAATCACCGACCCCAACGCCACGGTCGAGATCGACGGCGAACCCGTGTTGAAGGTCGGCAAACGCCGCGTCTGCAAAGTGAGCGTCGCCGAAACGGACGAATCGTAAGATTGCCGACCTCGTCCACCGCTGATGGCGATCAATCGGATTGCAACCATCGGACTCTTGACGGCGCCGCTCATCTTCAGCAGCGGGTGCGCGTTTTCGCGGACGGCGGCGGCGGCGCCGCCTCAGCCGGAGACCGGACCGGGGTGTGCGGATTATCGGCATGACGCGGTGACCAAGACCCTTCACGGGCGCGGGGCAGCGCGATATTGGTTGTTTGAGCCGGCCGACCCGGTGCCGGCGTCGGCGCCGCTGATCGCGATGCTGCACGGGTGGGCGGAGATCAACCCACAGCCGTACGGCGCGTGGATCGAGCACCTGGTTCGCCAGGGCAACATCGTGGTGTTCCCGCGATATCAGAACGACGCGCTGACGCTGCCAGACCGTTTTACCGATCACGCGGCCGAGGCGATCAGCGACGCGGTCACGGTGTTGCAACAAGACGGCCACGTGATGCCGGACCTCGCCCGGTTCGCGCTGGTCGGCCACTCGGTCGGTGGGAACGTCGCGGCCAACCTGGCGGCACGCGGTTCGGCCGATGGTCTGCCACACGCCGGAGCACTGCTGTGTGCCCATCCGGGGATCAATGCGATCGTGCCGTTGGAGGACATGAGCCGCATCCGGGCCGACACGCTCGTGCTGACGATTACCGGCGACCGCGACCACATCACGGGTAAGGCCGACGCCCGGCGTATCTACCAAGGCGCGACACCGGTGCCGGCCGAGCGCAAGAACTTCGTGGTGCTGCAGTCGGACCGTCACGGCAAGCCGGCGCTGGTGGCGGACCATGCCGCGCCTTTGGCGATGGACAAAGCGTACGACAGCGGGGTAATGAAAGCGGTCGGTCGAGGCCGCAAACCGCCGATGCTCAGCTTCCACCTGCCCTGGCACCGTGCGCCCGACGCACTGGACTACTACGGCTACTGGCGGCTGTTCGATGCGCTGTGCGACGCGGCGTTCGAGGGCCGGCACATCGAATACGCGCTGGGCAACACGCCGCAGCAACGCGACATGGGCACGTGGAGTGACGGGGTGGCGGTGAAGGAGCTGGTGGTCGTGGAGCAGCCGTGATGTGAACGCGGCGGCCACGGCCGCCCGCTAGCTAGCTCGTATCGGCCATGCTCGCGCAGCAGCCTCGCTGATCAATCGGGACGTAATCGCGCTTGGTGTGGCCGACATAAACCTGACGGGGGCGGAAGATTCTGGCGTCGGGGCTCTCGTGCTGCTCTTTCCATTGGGCGATCCAGCCGGGCATGCGGCCGATGGCGAACATGACCGTGAACATGGCCTCCGGGATGCCCAGGGCCCGCATGATGATGCCCGAGTAGAAATCCACGTTGGGGTAGAGCTTGCGGTCAACGAAGTAGCTGTCCTCGAGTGCAACCTCCTCGACACGCCGGGCGAGATCGAGCAGCGGGTCGGCAATGCCGAGTTTGCCCAGGACCTTGTCGGCCGATTTCTTAAGGATATTGGCGCGGGGGTCGAAGTTCTTGTAAACACGGTGGCCGAAGCCCATCAGCCGGACGCTCTTATCCGTCTTGACACGCTCCATGAAGTCCTTGATGTCGATCTTGTCGCGGTGGATCCTCTCGAGCATCTTGAGGACGGCGACGTTGGCACCGCCGTGGAGCGGTCCCCACAGGGCGCAAACGCCGGCGGAACAGCTTGCGAAGAGGTTGGCGCCGCTGGAGGCAACCATGCGAACGGTGCTGGTGGAGCAGTTCTGCTCGTGGTCGGCGTGAAGGATGAGGATACGCTTGAGCGCGTCGACGACGTCGGGGTCGGGCTCGTGGTCGGCAAACGGCCGCGAGAACATCATGTGCAGGAAGTTGGCGCAGTAGCTGTACTCGGGCTTGGGGTAGATGATCGGCTGACCGATCGAGGTCTTGTAGGCGGCGGCGGCAATGGTGCGGACCTTGCTCATCAGCCGGGCCGCGGCCGACTCGAACGTCGCCTCGTCTTCCATCTCCATGATGTCGGGGTGGTAGCAACTGACGGCGTTGATCATGGCCGACAAAGTGGCCATCGGGTGGCTGTTGACCGGGAAGCCGTTGAAATGGTTGTTCAGGCCCTCGTGCAGCAGCTCGTGCTCGGTCAGCAGCCGGCGGAACCGCGACAACTGCTCAGCACTGGGCAGGTCACCGTAGATCAGAAGCAGCGCCGTCTCGATGAAGCTGCTCTTCTCGGCCAATTGCTCGATGGGGATGCCGCGGTAACGGAGGATGCCCTTTTCACCATCGATGTAGGTGATCGCGCTCTTGCACGAGCCGGTATTGGCATAGCCCTTGTCCAGTGTGATGTATCCGCTCTGGCTGCGCAGCTCGCTGATGTCAAGGGCGTGTTCATTTTCGGAGCCGACAATCACGGGTAGCTCGATTGACTTCGCCCCCAAGTTGAGTTTGGCGGTGTCGGCCGACGGTTGTGTGATGACACTTCCAGAATCCACAGCAGAGCCTCTCGATGAGCAAACCTAAGTCTAAAATCTGCACACGATTATCACCAGCGGCCCATGTCCCGGCACGGGCCCGCGCATGCTCCAACCCATTCAACCTGCGTGTCGGCAGCGGCACTGGCCGGCACCTTGCCACCGCCCATCGCTGTGCCGGTGCGGCGATGCGCCGTCGGCCTCAGCCTATTCTATACGATCTGTCAGCCGGGCGACGAGCTTGCCGACCATTCGCTCTTAAACCGCGAAATCGCCTGCGAAAACTCCTGTTCGAGGTCGTCGCTGAAGGCTCGCGCGGCCGCCAGCTCCGGGCGCAACGCCGCTTGCGGACCGGCGAAATATTCCACCAGCGCGGTGACGAAGCCGTTGACCTGGTTCAGCGGCACGACATCGAGGAAACCGCGGGTGCCGGCGACGATCTGAATGATCTGATCGATTACGTCCATCGGGGCGAACTGCGGCTGCTTGAGCAGTTCGACCATGCGGGCGCCGCGGTTAAGCTGGCGCTGCGTGGCCTTGTCCACCTCGGTGCCGAGCTGAGCAAACGCTTCCAGTTCACGGTAGGCAGCCAGGTCCAGCCGCAACGAGCCGGCGATCTGCTTCATCGCCTTGATCTGGGCGTTACCACCAACGCGGCTGACGGAGATGCCGACGTTGATCGCGGGGCGGACCCCGGCGAAGAACAACTCCGGCTCAAGGTAGATCTGCCCGTCGGTGATGGAGATCACGTTTGTGGGGATGTAGGCCGAGACATCGCCCTCCTGCGTCTCGATGATGGGTAGTGCGGTCAGGGAACCGCCGCCGAGTTCGTCAGACAATTTTGTCGCGCGTTCCAGCAGTCGAGAGTGCAGATAGAACACGTCACCGGGGTAGGCTTCGCGGCCGGGCGGGCGACGCAGCAGCAGTGAAAGCTGGCGATAGGAGATGGCCTGCTTCGACAGGTCGTCGTAGATGCACAGCACGTGCTTGCCCTGCCACATGAAATACTCGCCCATCGTGCAGCCGGCGTACGGGGCGATGTACTGCATCGGCGCCGGCTCCGACGCCGAGGCGTTGACCACCACGGTGTAGTCCATCGCGGCGCGTTCGGTCAGGGCTTCGACCACGCCGGCGACGGTCGATTCCTTCTGCCCGATCGCGACGTAGATGCAGTAAACCGGGCTGTCGGTCTGGTGCGTGTACTTCTGATTGATGATCGTGTCCAGCGCCACGGCGGTCTTGCCGGTCTTGCGGTCGCCGATGATCAGCTCGCGCTGGCCGCGGCCGATGGGGATCATCGCGTCGATGGCCTTGATGCCGGTCTGCAGCGGCTCTTTTACCGGCTGGCGATCGGCGATGCCCGGGGCGATGATGTCCACTTTGCGGCGTTCGGCAGCCTGAATCGGGCCCCTGCCGTCGATCGGTTCGCCCAGGGCGTCGATGACACGGCCGAGCATCCCTTCACCGACCGGCACGCTTAGCAATTGCCCGGTCGAGCGGACGGTCATGCCCTCTTTGATCCCCAGGTAATCGCCGAAGATGACCGCGCCGACGATGTCGTGTTCCAGGTTCATCACCTGGCCGGACACGGTCTGGCCCTCGCGGATCTGGAACTCGAGCATCTCGCCGGCCATCGCCTGTGACAGGCCATAGACCCGGGCGATGCCGTCGCCGACCTCGATCACGGTGCCGACCTGAGAGACCTCAAGCTCGGTCGCATACCGCTCCACTTCCTGCTTGATGACGCTGGTGATTTCAGACGTATCGATCTTCATGGCTGCTCCGTTGATATTAGCCGCAAATGAACGCAAATACACGCAAACAATCAAGAATGAACCGAATCAATATCCCGTCACCCCAGAACCTAATTGGCGTTTACCTGCGTTCATTTGCGGCTCAACAAATTACTCATCCGCCACCGCCCGGCGGGCTCTGTCGCGGCCGGCAGTGATAAGCTGGTTTTTCATCAGGCGAAGCTGGGTGGCGACCGATCCGTCGATCAGGCGATCACCGACGCGGAGCTTCAACCCGCCGATCAACTGGGGGTCCACATATTGGTGCAACACGACGCGGCGCCCCAGCGCCGCGCCGATGCGGTCGGCGGCCTGGGTGGCGCGGGGGCCATCCAGCCGCCGGGCGACGTAAGCGTCCACCTCGATCACGCCCTGCCGTTCATCAAGCAGCTTCGAAAACGCGCGGATGATCCCCGGCAGATGGCCCAGCCGACCCTTCTGATTGACCACCATCAGGAACCGATAGACCACGTCCGTGACCCGACCCTTGAACAGGTTTTCGATCACGCCGGCACGCTGGCCGGCCGACAACACCTGGCTCGACAGCAGCCGATCCAGGTCGGGCTCGACCGACCACATCTGCCCAATCTGTTCCAACTCGTCGGCGATCGGGTCAAGCTGATTGGCCTGCACCGCCAGATCGAGCATCGCCTGAGCGTAGGTCACGTCCACCGGGCTGCCGATCTGTGTGCCGTTGTCGGGCAACGTAGAGGCCTCTCTGACGCGCGGCGCTTCGTGCCGCCGCTGAACGTTGATGGTCAATTGCTGCGGGCCAGTTCGTCCAGGGACTCCTGCACGAACCGCTGCTGATCCTCGGCATTGATCTGGCGTTGAAGGATTTTTCCGGCAACCTGTGTGGCCAGCATTGCGGTTTGGGCGTAGACCTCGCTGATCGCCTGCTCCTTGGCCGTCTTGATATCGCGCTGGGCGCGTTGGTGGATCTGGGTGATGTCCGCCTGGGCTTGATCCTTGAGCTTCGCGGCAAGGCGATCCGCAGCGGCGCGGCCCTGGTCAATGATCTTGCGGACCTCGGCCTGCGCCTCAGCGAGCTGGGTCTTGTACTGCTCGAGCGTCGCGGTGGCGTCCCGGGCGGCGGCCTCGGCGTGCTCCAGGTCCGCTTTGATCTTGTTCTCACGGTCCTGCAGACCCTTAAGGATCGGTCCCCAGGCGGCTTTCCACAGGATCGCCAGCAGCAGCAGGAACACGATCATCGCGGCGATCGATTGCGCGATGGTCCCGGCGAAGACGGACGGCGCTGCTTCACCGGCCTCGGTGGCAGCGAGCACATGCCCGGCCAAGGCCAGGTTCAACACGCACACCATGGCTGTTCTCATCGATCGGTTCCTTTTTATCCCGGCGGGTGGCTCGCCGTCGTTAACCGCCGCCCGCGATCCAGTCGAACACGGCGCCGCCGGCCTGGAACGGGATCAACAACGCAAAGAACGTGAACCCTTCAATCAGCGCAGCGGAGATCAGCATGGCGGTGAAGACGCGGCCGCCGGCTTCGGGTTGACGGGCGATCGACTCGACGGCTGAACTGCCGATGTTGCCGATGCCCCGCGCCGCGCCCATCACGATCAGACCGGCGCCCAGGCCGGCGCCGATGATGGCCAGGCCCGGCCCCTTGCTCGGGAAGACCCACCCGCCGGCGGTGGTTCCCTCTTCGAGTCCAACCTCGGCGGCAGACGCCGTCGTGCCCGACAACAGCGCGGTCGCCATGATCAGGCCAGCGATCCAGGTGGTGCGGTTCATGTCCCAAACTCCTTTCACGTGGTTGATGCGGTGAGGTCGCATCGGTTGGCCCCATCCCTCGCGGGCACGGCCGGCCGCCTCACGCAGCCGGCAGGGGCATGTCAATTCCGTTCGCGTTTATGCCGGTGCCGCATCCGGTTCATGATCGTGCGCTTCGTGTTCATCGTGTTCGTGCACCACCAGTTGGCCTAAGAACAAACAGGTCAGGAACGTAAAGATATAGGCCTGGATGAACGCCACAAGGATTTCGAGCATATTGATCGCGACCGCACCGAGGATCGGCAGGATCAGCAGGCCTTTACCGGCCCCGGCAGCTTCGACCAGTGGACCGACGAAGCTCAGCAACACGGCGATCACCAGGTGGCCGCCGGTCATGTTGGCAAACAGCCGGATCGCCAGGGCAAACGGCTTAATCAGCGTGCCGATGATCTCGACTGGAATCACGATGATCCACATGTACCACGGCGCGCCCATGGTCATGTGTTTGAGGTATCCGACGGGATCGCGGATCAGCGCGACGCCGTTGTAGAAGATGAAGACGATGGCCGCGAGCCCGCTGGTGACCCAGATCGACTGGGTGGCGGTGCCGCCGATGCCGTGGCCGTGGTTGATCCCTGCCATCGCGGTGACGTCCGTGATCGGGATCAGCCCCATCAGGTTACACACGAGGATGAACCAGAACAGCGTCCACAGCATCGGGCAGAATCGGTCGGTCTCATCTTCGAGCACCGGCCTGAACAGGTCCTCGCGCAGATAGAAGCAGACGGACTCCACCAGGTTGGCCAGGAGGCCCTGCGCCCGGAAGTCCTCGGTGGTTCTTTCCCGGCCGGTTCGGATCCGCTTGGCCGCCGGGATCACCAACAGCGCCGTCACGATCGCGCCCAGCACGAGCATGATCGTCGCGTTGCTGATGATCCACAGGTCTTCGTGTATCAACGTGATCGGGCCGATCGTCAAGGGTTCGTCCAGCACGTGCTGCGTGACAATCGGCTTATCGACGATGTGGCTGACGGGGTCGACGGCGAGAATCGGCAATAGGCTCAACACGCGGCGGCCTCCACCCCGGAACGGTCGAGAAAGTCTTTGCGCCACAGATACCGGCCGACGATGGCGGCTTCAACCACCAATAAGGGAAGGTACGTCGCCGCAAGCGTGCTGACGATGGGCGTGGTGGGCAGGTCGGTCCATGCCATGACCAGCAGGAATCCGCCGAGGCAGCCGATCAGCCGAACGAACATGCCGACGAAATACCCGGCGACCGTGGGCATGACGCCGCGATGACCGAGCATCGCCACCGGTGCAAGACCGACCATCGCGAGCAGCCAGACGGACGCGGCCGTGACGCCCACTAGCAGGGGCATGGCCACGATCCACAGCGACAGCCCGAAGCACGCTGCGCCCGTAACGGTCAGCACGACCGACGCTTTGAATATGGGAAACGGTGGCTGCGGATAGGTCTCGCTCATGGGCCTGCGCTTAAAGATCGCTGAAAAACCGTTTGGCGATCCTCCAGACGTTGTAGGTTCCACCGACCAGGCCGACCGCCAGACCGGCGAACATGAGCCACGGCTCGGTGTCCCACCTGGCATCGAGCCACCACCCGCCCAGAGTCAGCACCGCCACGACGCCACCGAGTTCCACGCCCGCGCCAACGAGGACCATCGGATTGGGTTCGCCGCGTTTGCTTGCGCCGGGCGAGTCAAGCTGGTCGGGTGCCTTTCGCATCGCGTGCCCGACAAAAGCCACAAAGCAAGGCCTTTTCCCAGCCGGAACGCAGAGCCTAGCGGGGCGGTGAAACAGTGTCAACATCGCGGCAAATGTTCGGCTCTGCAACGCGCCGCGTGCCGCTGACGGGCATGACCATTGCGCCCGCGACGGGCCCCAGCGCCGTCACGATCTGCATCTGTCGCCGTTCGCATGGAAACCGGCGATCAACCAGCGGCCACTACTCCAGCGCCGCGGCGCCGCTGATGACTTCAGACAGCTCGGTGGTGATGGCGGCCTGACGGGCCCGGTTGAACTTGCGGGTCAGCTCCTTACCCATCTTGCCGGCGGCATCGGTGGCCGACTTCATCGCGATCATCCGAGCGATCTGCTCGCCCAGTGCCGCGTCGGTGAAGCACTGGTACAGTTGCGTCTTGACCGTGATCGGCAGCAGCTCGTTGAGTAGCTCGGTCGGATCGGGTGAGAAGTCGTATTGTACCGAGGCCTGAGGCTTGAGGCTTGAGCCGTGAGGTTGCTCGTGATCCTGCGCTGCAAGATTCTCTAACGGCAGCAGGTTCAACACCCGCGGTCGCTGACGCGACATGGACTCGAAAGCCATGTAAACCAACCGTATCACGTCATATTTCCCGGCGGTGTAGTCCCGGATGAACCGGTCGGCCAGGCGCTCGACCTCGTTGTAGGCGGGCTTGTCGGCAAACTGCGTGTGAACCGCGGCAACCGGCGTGCGGTTGAAACGGAAGTAGGCGATGCCCTTTTTGCCGACGACTTCCAGATCGATCTGATCCTGAGCGTGCTTGCGGAGGAACGCGGCGGCGGTGCGAAGGATGTTCGCGTTGTAGCCGCCGCACAAGCCACGGTTGGAGCTGATCACCAGCAGCAGTTGGCGGTTGACGGGTGGCTCGGGCCGGCGAAGCAGCGGGTGGGTGACACCGTCGGCATCATCGGTTGACAGCGCGGCCGCCAGCTCACCGACCAGCTCGGCAATTTTTCGGGTGTACGGCCGGGCGGCGGTGACGCGTTTCTGCGCGGCCTGGAACCGCGCCGTGGCGATCAACTGCATCGTCCGGGTGATCCGCCGGATGTTGGCCACCGCCTTGATCCGGCCCTTGATTTCGCGGGTTTTGCCGGCCATGGACGGCGTATGATAACGCCGGACAAGCGGGCATCAATCCCGCCAAATTGCAGGTGCCACGGCGGGTTGCGGCACAGTTGGCCCAAGCCCCCTGCCCTTGCCGCGAACCGCAAGAACAATTACCGGCTACGACGTGAGCGGAACCGCGACCCCAGCGTCCGCGGCGGGGCTGACTTCGGCACCACGCCACCGGGAAACCTCAGAGCAATCTCCTGCTCGCTAAGCCCCTCAATCGCTGCCGGGGCAGCCCGGCTGGTCAAACGATCGGGCTGCTCACCGGCCGGCGGGGCCTCGGTGCGGCGCTGGTGCTGCACGTCTTGGGGCACCGGACCGGGCTTAAATTCGGGGTAAGCCAGTTGCTCGATCAGCACGCCGGTCAGCTTCTCGATCTCGGTCAGGCGTTGGCCCTGATCGGGTGTGACAAAGGACCAGGCGATGCCCCTGCGACCGACACGGGCGGTGCGGCCGATGCGGTGCACATACACCTCCGGGTCCTCCGGCAGGTCGTAGTTGATCACATGAGAAATATGTTCGATGTCCAGCCCGCGCGCCGCCAGATCGGACGCGACCAGCACGTCGAGCTTACGCTCGCGGAACGAGTCCATCACCCGGGTCCGCTTCTTCTGCATCAGATCACCGTGGATCTCCCTCGCATTGACACCCGCCCCGCGCAGGCGATCGGCCACCCGGTGCACCGTCGCCTTGGTCCGGCAGAACACGACCGTGGTCTCCGGCTGCTTCCGCTTGAGCAGGTTCACCAGCAAGGCGGGTTTGTCCCACGGCTCGACGCTCAGGTACTTCTGATCCACCAATGAAACCGTCAGGGAACCGGCAACCGTGCTGATTTTCGCAACGTCCTTGCTCATGAACGTTCGGGCCAGGCGGTCGATGTCGTCACCGATCGTTGCCGAGACGAAGATGGTCTGATGGTCGTGCTTGATGCGTGAGAGGATCTTCTTGATGTCGTCTCGAAAGCCAATGTCGAGCATGCGGTCCACTTCATCGAGCACCACGATGCGGAGGTTGTCGAAGTGGATCTGGCGGCGGCCGTGCATGTCCATGATGCGGCCGGGCGTGCCGACGATGATGTGTCCGCCGCGCTTGACACTCTCGGACTGCTGCCGCATCGACTCGCCGCCGATGATGCAACTGGTGCGGATGGGGGTGAACCGGCCCAGTTCGTTCAGTTCACCGGCGACCTGGGCGGCCAGTTCGCGCGTCGGCGTCAGGATCAGCGCCCGCATGCGTACCGCTTGGTCGGCCTGGTGGAGGATCGGCAGGCCGAACGCGGCGGTCTTGCCCGTGCCGGTCTTGGCCTGACCCAACACGTCCCGACCGCTCAGCACCAGCGGGATCAGCTTCGATTGGATGTAGGTCGGATGCTCAAAACCCGCAGCATCCACGCCCTGGAGCACGCTGCGGCGCAGGCCAAGGCCTTGGAACGTCGTCGATTCGTCAAAAATCTCACTCATGATCGCTCAGTGGTGTCCGGCCGGGGCTGCGGGGTCGGTCGACCAAGATTTGTCACGGATCGCGTAGCCAGACGATAATCCTGGCGGTGGCAAGGGTGAGTTCGGGTTCAAGGGTCGGCCAACCAGCAATCGGTAGTCATTGGCGATTCGAGATTGCTCCGGGCCACTCCCGACGCGCCGGCATGGTACATTCTATGAGGAGTCTACCGGTGACACAACTAACCCGGAAGTTGGCGCTGGAACGGCCGGTACGCCTCGAGGCGCCCGACAGAACCGACAACAGCTTTCTCCAGATCAGCCTCACACGGCTGGACCACAACCTCGACGCGATCCGCCATACCATCCGCCGCCCCGACCGGTTCAGCGACACCCAGCCGATGGTCTGCGGCGTGATCAAATCCAACGCTTACGGCCTCGGGGCCGTGCCCATCGCCAAACGCCTGGCCGACCGCGGCATCGACATGCTGGCCGTTTACTCCGTCCGCGAAGCCGAGCAACTCATCCACAACGCCGTCACCTGCCCGATCCTGCTGCTGATGCCGCTGCGCGACCTTGGCCGGAACGACCCGCTGTACCGGACCGCCACCGCCGGTCGGCTGCACCTGAGCATCCACGACGCCGAACAACTAAACCAGGTCAACCACTTCGGCCGGGTGCTCGACCTGAAAATGCCCGTCCACCTGTATTACGACACCGGCATGAGCCGATCGGGACTGAACCGGCAGGAATTGGCCGACGCCCTGGCGCGGATGCCCGAGCTGCCGCACGTCCAACTGGCCGGGCTCTTCACCCACTTGGCCACTGCCGACAACGACGAAACGTTCACCAACGAGCAGTTGGAGATGTTCGACCACGCCCTGGCCGAGCACAACGACCAACTGCCCGACTCTGCCGTCGTACACGTGGGCAACACCTTTGCCACGCTCCGCGACCGGCGGTACCACCGTGACATGGTGCGCGTCGGATTGGGCCTGTTCGGTTACGGCCCCGACCTGCTGACCGGCGGCAGCCTCATCGCCAACGCTGAACCACTACTGCCCATTGTCCGTTGGGTCAGTCGGATCAACCACGTGCAGAAGTACCCCAAGGGTACACCGGTCAGTTACGGCGCCACTTACCGGCTCCAGCGCGACAGCGTCCTGGGCGTTGTCCCGGTCGGCTACGGCAACGGATATCCGCTCAGCCTCAGCAACCGCGGCCGGGTCGGGCTGCCCGACTTGCGCACCGGGCCCCAGCACATCACCGCCAACGTTCTGGGACGCGTCACCATGGACCAGATCGTCATCGACCTGACCGACGCCCTCGGAAGCGCCGACCCCACGCCCGTAAGGTTAATGAACAGCACCGTCGAGTTGATCAGTGATGACCCGACTTCGCCGTGCGCCCTGCCCCGCCTGGCCGAGGCCGCCGGCTCACACTGCTACGAAATGCTCTGCCGCCTTTCTCCCGACCTGCCCCGCCATTACCTCACCACCGACGCGCAGAACACGCAAAAGGTGAAGAGTGATGAGTGAAAGGTGAAAGGTGAAGGGTGGAAGATGAGAATGGGCGATGAGTGTTCATGATGTGTTGGGCCGTTGCCATTGATCACTTTGCACTTTTCACTCTTCACCAAAAACACCCGGCGGAGCCTGCCCCCTATCCTGCGCAGGCAGAACAGGGGACAGACCCGTCGCCGGGATTCACTGCATCCATCGGTTAGCTTCGCTTCGGACCGGGGCGTGCGAGATCGCGTTGTCTTGTGGGGAGAGGTCACGCAAACACGATCATCCGCCGAAGGCGGACATTCGCCGTGTGCC
>JAZGCX010000333.1:0-2077 GCA_036477175.1 Phycisphaeraceae bacterium | reverse complement strand
GCGAGCTCACCGAGCAAGGCCGGCTGTTCGACGACATCATACAGGCGATCATCGACGCGGATTTACAGACGGAATGAAGGTGAGAAGTGAGAGGTGAGAAGGCCACCCTGCCCGACCCCACGGGGGCTGGGCGGGGCCCTCTCACTTCTCACCTCTCACTTCTCACCGTCCGTCCGTCCTTCCGTCATCAGCCCGGTTGCACTTATGGCGGGTGTGAGAGGTGCCGCCGGATTGTCGTTGCGCGTAAGCGCGTCCGCCATAGCGTTGGCCACCTCACTCACGACGTCTTTTGGTGAGAGCGCCACGAGTGTCGATCCCGACCCGGAAATCGTCACGCCCCACCCTCCGGCGTCGCGGCCTGCCTTCACCGCCGCGTCGAATCCAGGAATCAGATCCTTACGATAAGGCACGGCCAGTTGATCCTGCATGCCGTAGCCGATCAACTCTGGGTCGCCCTTCTCGAGTCCACGCACTAACGCCGCGGCACGCGCTGCCTGTGCTGCTACGACATGTCGGTCGATGTGCTGCGGCAGCATCGCGCGTGCCGCTTCCGTTTCAACGGGCCGGTCCGGAACCGCAAGGGCCACCCCGACCTCACCGTGAACCGTCACATGGGTAGGTGTTGCCGCGGCGAGAATCAAACCGCCGTAGACGGCAGCACCCGCGTTGTCGGGATGTCCTTCCAATCGGGCTGACGCCGCAAAGATGTCGTCCTTGTCGATCGCGAGGCCTCGAGCGATCTGGTCCAAAGCCAGCGAGGCGACGCGGCCGGCGGCGGAAGACCCCAGGCCACGGCCCAAGGGGATATCTGAGTGAACACACAATTGGTGATCGTGTGTCGTTCCTGTTGCGGCCAAGTGTTCGTAGATGAGGTCGGTCTCCGCGGCCAGGTCGGCCACGGCTCCGGAGTATTGCGGCTCGCCGGATCCCGGCGTGAGGCGTGCCTCCAACCAGAGGTCGAGGGCCAACCCAAGACAGTCGAAGCCAGCCCCCAGATTGGACGTCGATGCCGGCACGCGGACGGAGATCAAACAGTCTCCCCTTTACTCGTACCGCAGCGCCTCGATCGGATCGAGCGTCGATGCGCGCCGGGCGGGCCACAGCCCGAAGAAGATGCCGACCACGGCACTAAATACGAACGCCATTCCCACGGCTTGCAGCGATATGGCGGTCGGCCAACCCTGGAGACGTGCGAGCGCGTACGCGCCACCCGATCCGAACAGAATGCCTACCAGCCCGCCGAGCATGCACAAAGTCACGGCTTCGACGAGGAACTGCAGCATGATGTTACGCCGGGTCGCACCCAGCGCCTTGCGCACGCCGATCTCGCGTGTTCGTTCGGTGACGGAGACCAGCATGATGTTCATGATTCCGATACCGCCCACCAGGAGACTCACGGCGGCGATCCCCGCGAGCAGGAACGTGAACGTCTGCGTGGTCTCCTGCGCGGTGGCCAGGAACTCGGTTCGGTTGCGCATGTTGAAATCGTTCGTGCCACCCGGCAGGATGCCGTGCTCTCGTCGTAAAACCCGTTCGATGCCGATCATGGCGACCGTCATGGAATCTGGGTGGATGATCTGCACGTTGATCGACCGCAGGCGGTCCGTGCCAAACACCCTGAACTGTCCGGTCTCGAGCGGGATCAGGATTTGCTCGTCGCGGTTGGAGAAACCTTCGCTGCCTTTTTCAGCAAAGATCCCAACGATTTCGAACGGGATGCCACGAATCGAGATTTGCTGGCCGATCATCGCCGCGCCGTTGGCGTTCAGCATTGCTGGCACACCGAATCCAAGCACCGCGACACGGCGACGTGACTCGTCGTCGCCATGCGTGAACATGTCGCCAGCCACTATGTCGTAATTGTTGACGTCGGGGTAATCAGCCGTGGAGCCCACGACGCTGACGTTGATATTGCGGTTACCGTACTTCACCTGCTGGTTGCGCGACAATTCGGGCACCACGGCCTTGAGCGCATATCCGTCGCGCCGTATCGCTTTGGCGTCGTCGCTTGTGAGGCTCACGCGGTTGTCGCGCGCGACGCCCCCGCGGAACGACTGTCCCGCGTAGACCGAGAGTA
>JAZGCX010000332.1:0-16997 GCA_036477175.1 Phycisphaeraceae bacterium | reverse complement strand
CCGTTGAGCAGGACGTGACCATGGTTGACGATCTGGCGTGCGGCCCAGATCGAGCGTGCCCAGCCCAGGCGGCGGATCACGTTGTCCAGCCGCTGTTCAAGCAGCCGCAGCAGCACGTCGCCCGTGTTGCCCTTGGTCGTCTTGGCCTCGCGCAGGTATCGGCGGAACTGTTTTTCGAGCACGTTGTAGTGGTACCGCAGCTTCTGCTTCTCGTTCAGGCGGACACCGAAGTCGCGCAGGCGTCGGCCACGAAAACCGTGGACCCCCGGCGGGTTGAGTTGACGCTTGGTCGTGTGCTTGGGCAGGTCGGCGATCGGGACGCCCACGCGGCGGGACAGCTTCACTTTCGGGCCGGTGTAGTTGGCCATGGGGCAGAACTCCTATCGCTCGTGATGCTCCGGCCGCGGCTGCGGCGTGGCGATCGTCGACGAACTTCAGGGCCATCGGGCCCTGCAAACCGAATCGTGGATTACACCAAAATGGTGCCATACCGTCAAGTTTGGGCACAGGAGAAGTAACGCCGCCGAGGCAGTGCATCTCCAGCGTCGCCGGCAATGGTCAGGCCAGTCGAGGCGATGGGTGGCGGTCAGCACTGCCGATGTGAGATATAGCAAAACGAGTGTTGATTTGAGGCAACATCCTTCCCGCGTGGATTCTCCGTCCGGCAGCTAATGCTCGGCCGTGGACGATCCACAACCCCTTGTCTGCGGGTCGATAAGGCCAGCCGCACGACCCAGCTCTTGCCAATTCGTCTGGTCTGGCACGCCGTTCGCCGCATATCATGTTGATGATGGGAGAGATGCTTGTAAATATCGTGCGGTACGGCGCGGTGCTGGTTTGCGTGACGGTGCTGATCGGTTGTGAATCGCCGCCGCTGGCGGTAGGCAACGACACGGCGTACTACGCCGGTAGGCCGCGGTCGCTCGTACTCGACTCACGCCGGATGCGCCAAGCTGATTCGCAAGCCGATCGTGGCGGCCTTCTGCCGTGGTATGCTTATCGCAACGACGCGCGACTCACCGCCACCGTGGGCTACGACGGCGGCACCATCGAGCACAGCACCACACTCACCTACGACCGCCAACGCTCCCACGGCGGACGTATCCACGACGATTTCTACGAAACGACCTATCGCATCCGCCACTCCAGCACCGCACGCTGACGGCACCAGCATCATCCAATCGATTCGACATTCAATTTTTCTGTTCGAGCACCATGCACCACAGCAGTGCCGCGATCACGCCACCGATTACCGGGCCGACCCAGTACAACCAGATCTGTCCGATCAACGCCCCATCGCCGGAGACCAATGCCGGGCCCAGATGCCGCGCGGGATTCATCGCCGCCCCGGTAATCGGGCCCCCTGCCAGAATGTCCAACGTCACGGTCAGACCGATGAACAGGCCGCCCATCGTCGCCCCGCGCTTGTCCACCGCCGAACCGTAGATCACGAACACCAGAAAGAACGTCAGGACGGCCTCAATCAGGATCCCTGAGCCGATTGTCACATCTGCCGCCAGCACAGGCGTCCCGCCGCCGATCGCCTCCCTGCCAAGTGACGGGATCAACAAGGCCGCCGCCGCCACCCCCGCCAGACATTGCGAAATCAGATAACCGACCGCATTGCCCACGTCGATTTTCCGCGCCAGCAGCAACCCAATGGTGACCGCCGGGTTGAGATGACCGCCGCTGATGGCGCCTGTCGCGCTGACCATCACTGCAATGGTCAACCCGTGCGCCAAGGCAATCCCGACCAGTCCGCCGGGCACGTTGCCCAGATGCTTGATTGCCGCAATCCCGACAAAACACAGCGCGAACGTGCCGACGAATTCACAGATGTAACATTGAATGGCCTTGTTCATGACGTGTAATAACTCCTCATTGGTGATATGATCCGCGGCAAGCTATCGGTTCATAGGGCGTTCGTCAATCGTCACAAGCCTGAGGACAGACAGGTGGATTTCCCGCCGCCGCAACAGCCGAATATAATCCAAGTGTGGTTCAACACCATCCAGTCATCGCCCAATTGCACAGGGTCGTCGGGGCAGCCGGCGTACTGGGCGATCCCAACGAGCTACGGGTTTACGAATCCGACGGCTTCCCGATCGCCCGCGGCCTGCCGACAGCGGTGGTCTTTCCGACGGACACCGATCAGGTCGCGGCGTGTGTGAAAATCCTCAGTGCCCACGGGCTGCAGATCGTGCCGCGCGGCAGCGGCACCGGGCTCGCCGGCGGCGCAGTCGTGTACGACGGCGGGGTGATCATCTCCACCACACGCATGACGAAGATCGAATCGATCGACTTGAACAATCGGGTGGCGGTGGTCCAGGCCGGCGTGCCAAACCTTGCGCTGTCCGACGCCCTGGCAGGCACCGGTTGGCACTACTCGCCTGACCCTTCCAGCCAACGCGCGTCAACGATCGGCGGCAACGTCGCCACCAATGCCGGCGGCATCAATACGCTCAAGTACGGCGTCACCAGCAATCACATCCTCGGCATTGAATTGGTTCTGCCCGATGCGACTGTCTGCCAGGCCGCCGCCAATCCGCTGCACGATGGGTTCGGCCCTGACCTGGCCGGTCTGATCTGCGGGAGTGAGGGGACGTTCGGTATCATTACCCGCGTCTGGTGCCGACTGGTTCCCGAACCCCGACACTTCCGCACCTTCTATGCCGTCTTCGACTCGACCTACAACGCGTGCCAAACCGTCAGCGACGTGATCGCAGCCGGGGTCCTGCCCACTTCGATGGAGATGATGGACGGGGGGATGATCCAGGCCGTCGAACAGGCATTTCACTACGGTTTCCCGACCACGGCCCAGGCGCTGCTGCTGCTGGAACTGGACGGTCTGGACGAGGTCCTCGATGAGCAGATGGACCAGGTCGTCCAGATCGCCAGGTCAAACGGGGCCGGCGACATCAAGCAGTGTTCCGATCCGGACCAGCGTGCCCAGCTCTGGAGCGCCCGCAAGAAAGCGTTTGGCGCTGTCGGCCGAATCAGCCACAGCTATTGCACCCAGGATGCGTGCGTACCCCGGTCGAAGCTGCCTGAGGTGATGGAACACGTCGCCGAGTTGGGCGAGACATTCGGCATCAAGATCACCAACGTCTTCCACGCCGGCGACGGCAACATCCACCCGATTCTCCTGTTTGACGAAGACGATCCCGACCAGGTGCAGCGCACTTTGCAGCTCAGCGAACAGATCCTCGAATACTGCATCAGCATCGGCGGCACAATTACCGGCGAACACGGCGTCGGCGTTGAAAAGCTGCACCTGATGCCCAGGATGTTCAACCCCGCCACGATCGACACCTTTCAGAGGATCAAGAAAGCGTTCGATCCGGGCCGGAGAATCAATGACGCGAAAGTAATCCCCAGCGACAAGTTGCGGATCGAGCTGCTCAAGCCGGCCGCCTCCAATTCACCCGGCGGCGCCCTGATCACCCAACGCTAAATGCCGCTTGCGGCTTAGCCAGGCGACACGTTGCAATAAAGTAACGCAAACCACGTATTCGGCATGCCCGACACCACCACTTCCATCCCGACCAACCAAATCGAAGGCCCCGACGCCCTGGCCGATCTGGTGCGCGGATGTATCGCCGACCGCAAACCCATCGTGGACTACGGGATCGCTCACACGGGCCTGGGCCACCGCCCACCGGCTGAGCATGTCAAGCTCGTCCAACGCGCAAGCGGCAGCGGTGTGATCGAGCATTACGAGCAGGATATGACCGGTCGGGTCGCTGCCGGCGCCACCATCGGTCGGGTCCAGCACGCGTTACGCCAACACAACCAGTTCCTGCCGATCGACGCCGACGACGATATCACCATTGGCGAGGTGATTAATCACAACGTGTACGGCCCGCTGCGGGTGGCGTACGGCTCGATGCGCGATCTGCTGCTCGGCCTGCACTACATTGACGGGCAGGGACGCGACATCCATGTCGGCGGGCGCACTGTCAAAAATGTGGCCGGTTACGACGTAACGAAACTTATTGTCGGCAGTCTCGGTGAATTGGGCATCATCTACGAAGCGACGCTGCGCACCTACGCCGTCCCCACGCACATCCTGGCCGTTGACCTGGCCATTGACGACCCGGCGACAATCGACAATGCGCTGGCCGACTGGCTGGCGAATGACGCCGCGCCGGCTACGATGATGCTGGCGTATCAGCAAGGCAAATGGCTGATCCGTTTGGGTTATTACGGCAGACCCACGGGGTGCACCGCGCAACGGCTCGCGCTCGAAGCGTTGTTTGACAACGTGCCGGCCATACAGATCACCGCAACCAGAAACGTCAATCTTGAAGATGAGCTGACACAAACCGCCGCCGACCGCGCATGGCGGCGGCGCTCGCCGGCCTTGGTGAAAGTCATCGTGCCACCGGCGAGCACCGGCGTTGTCTGTAACGCGCTGGCCGCCGCTGTTGTGCCAAACGGTCAGACGCTTCGGCTCGATGCGATGCCTGTCCACGGCTGCATTTTCGTCGGCGGACCGCTCAACGCCACGCAAACTGCGGAACTCGACCACCTCATTAACCAGACCATCGCGCCAATAGGCGGACAGCGGGCATGGTATGCCAAACCCGACGACGCTGATCGGATTGAACCGATCGCGCCGCGGCCGGCAGCATGGCCCATGCTCCTGAAGCTCAAACGCGTCATGGACCCGTCTGGCATTTTCAATCCAAACCGTTTCATACCCGTCGAGGATGCGCCGGCGTGACACAGGCCGAATCGACAGCGCGTGTCATCTCCGGCCTCGGCGACCAAGAGGCGCCCCAAGCCGTGCAACCATCCCGCCGGGCCGCCCTGCCGGTGCTCGAACTGGATCAGCGCACCTACGATCGCGCGCTGGATTGCGTGCATTGCGGTCTGTGCCTGCCCGCCTGCCCGACGTACGCTGAGAACGGCCTTGAGGCCGATTCGCCACGCGGACGCATCTACCTCATGAAAGGCCTGGCCGACGGCAAGATCGATCCGACCGAGTCGGTGCGCGAGCACCTGGACCTGTGCCTGGATTGCCGCGCGTGCGAAACGGCCTGCCCATCCGGCGTGGTATACCATGAGCTGATTGAAGAAACTCGGGCGCGGCTGGCGGCGAAGATGACGCTGCCCCTGATCAACCGGCTCGTGCAGATGATCTTCTTTCACGTCTTTGCCTACCCGACCCGACTCAAGCTGGCGATGCTGCCGCCGCGGTTGATCCAGAGGCTCGGCCTGTGGAAGCCGATGCGAAAGGCCGTCAGGATGCTGCTACCGACCCAATTCGACAAAATGCAGGCGATGCTGCCGGTCCGTGGCCCCATGTGGGAATCCAAGCTGGCGACGAAGTACCCGGCGGACGTCAACGCGTGTAACAACGGCAAGCCCAGGGCCACTGTCGGGCTGCTGGCTGGGTGTGTTGGCAGTGTTGTGTTCCAGCAGATCAATCGGCAGACCATCGCCCTGCTCCAACACGCAGGCTGTGACGTGGTTGTGCCCAATAGGCAAGCCTGCTGCGGTGCGATCCACCATCACGGAGGAAAAGTCGAACAGGCACAGGCGTTTGCGAAGGCTAATATCGACGCGTTCGAGGGTGTTGACTACGTGGTCAACAACGCCGCCGGTTGCGGGGCGATGCTCAAGGACTACGCCCACTTGCTCCGTGACGATCCCGACCATGCCGAGCGTGCCCGCGCGTTCGTCCGCCGGGTCCGCGACATCAGCGAACTACTGGTCGAGCTGGCCTCAACACCACCGAAGAACACAATCAAGCGCACTGTCACCTACCACGACGCGTGCCACCTGGTCCATGCACAGGACCTGGCTGAACCACCTCGACGGGTGCTCGGTTGGATTGCGGGCCTGACCGTGATCCCGCTGCCCGAATCGGACATGTGCTGCGGCGCGGCCGGCACGTATAACCTGTCGCAGCCGCAGATGGCGCGCCGGCTGGCCGAACGAAAGATCAGGCACATTCGCGCCACCGGGGCCCGCGTGTGCGTCACCGCAAACGTGGGCTGTGCAATGCAGATCCAATCGGAGGCCGACCGCATGGGCGTCCCGCTACAGGTCACCCACCCGGTGAGCCTGCTGTACGAGGCGTACTTCTCAGAACCAACGCCAATCAAACACGCCTAGCGTCGAGCCCGAAGGGCCGCCCATAACAATCAATCAATGCGACATCAGCGCGTTCCAGTGTAGAATACCAGCCGGACAATGTCAGCACCGATCCGTGCCATCCTGTTTGACCTGGGCAACACCGTCATCCACTTCGGCGAGGTGGACCGCACCACCCTGTTCCAGCGTGCATCTCGGCGCACCTACATGATGTGGGCACGGCGTAACCGGCGCATGCCCGACTTGCGCCGCTACTACCTGCATCAGTGGTTTGCGGTCCAGTGGGGGTGTCTCAAGCGCCTGCTGCTGCGACGGGAGATGGACTCGATGCACTACATCCACCGGGCCTGCCGCAAGCTCTGGCTGACCGCACCGGAAGCGTTCTTCGAGGACCTGGTTTGGAACTGGTACAAGCCGCTGGCCGACGTCGCCACGATCGAACCCGGCACCGCTGACGTGCTCGAACAGCTTCGCAACTTTGGTTACCGCCTCGGCATCGTCAGCAACACCTTTGTTCCGGGCTTTGTGCTCGATCGGCACTTAACCGAGTTGGGACTGATCGACTTCTTCCCGCACCGCGTCTACAGTTGTGACGTTGGGTATCGCAAGCCGCAGCGACGAATCTTCGAGCTGGCCCTTGGGCACCTGGAGGTCGAGCCGGATGAAGCGGTGTTCGTCGGGGATTCGTTCCACGATGATGTCATCGGTGCACGGCGAGCGGGGATGTACAGCGTATGGAAACGGCCGGCCGGTCGCGGCCACCATGGCCCAACCAACGCTTCTGCCGTGATCGACCGCCTTACCGACCTGCCCGACGCCATTACCCAACTCGACGCGACGCCCGTCAACGAATAATCCGCCCAAGCTCACCCCATTTTCGACGGAGCTGCCATGAACCCCAGACGACGCGTCACCGTCATGCTGCTGACCCTGATCACCGGGTGTGTTCTGGTGCTGGTCTCCCAAACCCTGGCCCGACGCACCGGCGCGTTTGAGCAGCTCGACTTGCTGGCCGATATCCGCCACCTGATCGTCAGTGGATTCGTGGAGGAGCCCGATCAGGAGCAGATGATCGAGTCAGCGGTGCGTGGCATGGTCGAGTCGCTCAATGATCCCTACACCATATTCCTCGATCTCGACGAGCTGGAGCCGTTCGATCGACAGGTGCACGGCAGCTTCTCGGGCATCGGCGCCGAGGTCACCATCGACCCCGACCTCAAACGGCTGAAGATCGTCTCGCCATTGGAGGACTCGCCGGCGTGGGACGCCGGCATCATGGCTGGCGACATCATCCTGGAGATCGAGGGCGTCTCGACCTTCGAGATGTCGCTGCCCAAGGCGGTCAAGCAGCTTACCGGCAAAGAGGGCACGCCGGTCGAAATTGTCATCCAGCACGAATCGGGCGAAGTGCGCAAACTCACCATCATCCGCCAGCGGATCAACATCCAGACCGTCAGAGGCCTGCGCCGCGGCGCCGATAATCACTGGGTCTTCATGCTCAACCCCGACCAGGGCATCGGCTATATCCGCATCACCCAGTTCACCACCAAGACCGCCGGCGAGCTCCGCGCGGCGCTGGACCAGTTGGTGGACCGGCAAATGCACGGCTTGATCCTCGACGTCCGGTTCAACCCCGGGGGGCTGCTGGAATCGGCGGTCGCGGTGTCGGACATGTTCCTCGACGGCGGAAAGCAGATCGTCTCGGTAAAAGGCCGGGTCGTGCCCGAACACGTCCAGAAATCCGATTCGCCGGACACGATCCCGAACATCCCGATCGTGGTGTTGGCCAATGAGGCGAGCGCGTCGGCCGCCGAGATTGTCACCGGCGCGCTGTCGGACAACGGCCGGGCCAAGTTCATCGGCGCACGCACTTACGGCAAGGGCAGTGTCCAACAGGTGCGGAAGCTCGACAACGATCTTGGCGCGCTGAAGATTACCTACGCTTACTACTACCTACCCAGCGGTCGTAACATCCACCGGCGTGAGGACGCCGAGGTCTGGGGCGTGGACCCCGATGACGGCTTCTACGTGCCCATGACATTCGAGCAGGCGCGCCAGATGATCCAGATCCGCCGCGACGGTGATGTGTTGCGCCCCGACAACGGCGATGCACAAGCCCTCGAAGTCACGCCCGAGTGGCTCGAGAACGAACTGGCCGATCCGCAACTCGCCGCGGCGGTCCGGGCACTGATCGGCAAGCTGGAATCCGGGCTCTGGCCCACCGTCGGCCAGGCCGGCATCGACCAGATCATCAAACAAACCCAACGCCGGAACCTCACCCACCAGCGCCAACGACTCATGGACCGACTGGACCTGATTAACGACAAACTCGCTGAGCTTGACCGAGCCCAAGAGGGTGAAGCCGGCGCGGAGGAATTGTCGGCCGAACCACCTGAACCCGACGACGCTGCGGTGCAGGTCGAACCGGACGATTTGGTGCCGGAAGCAGTTGACGTGAAGGAACAAGAACAAGACGAAGAGCAAGAGCCGGAACCGGCAGCCACCCAACCGTGACGCTCATCCTCGGGATCGAATCCAGTTGCGACGAGACCGCCGCGGCCGTGGTTGAGAACGGCCGCCTGGTGCGGTCAAACGTCATTGCGTCCCAGCATGAACTGCATCGCAAATACCACGGCGTGGTGCCGGAGATCGCCAGCCGCGCACACCTCGAACGCCTAGGCCCGGTGGTGGACGAGGCGTTGAAGTGCGCCCGGGTCAGGATCGACCAGATCGACGCGGTGGCCGTCGGCAACAGACCGGGCTTGATCGGATCGCTCATCGTCGGGGTCAGCGCCACCCAGGCACTGGCCTGGTCCACCGGCAAGCCGCTGATCGGCATCGATCACGTGCGTGCCCATCTCTACGCCGCCACGCTGGATGACTCGTCACCCAGGCCTCAAGCCCCGAGCCCCAAGCCTGTGGACTACCCCGCGGTGGGTTTGGCCGTCTCCGGCGGGCACACCAGTCTGTACGACGTGCAATCCCCCACCCAACTCCGCCTGCTCGGCCGCACTATCGATGATGCCGTCGGCGAAGCGTACGACAAGGCTGCCGTCATCCTGCAACTGGGCTATCCCGGTGGGCCGGCACTTGACCAACTCGCACCGCGAGGCGACCCGACCGCCTATCCATTGCCTCGCTCCCTGCTCGGTGCAAGCAGCCTGGATTTTTCGTTCAGCGGTTTGAAAACCGCCCTGCTCTACACGGTGCGTGGCAAACCCAAAGGCCGCGGCAGCCGCACGACCTTCGAGCGTTCCGCCAACGATCTGACCGATCCGCAGCGCGCCGATCTGGCTGCGTCCTTTCAGGCCGCGGCGATCGACACATTGATCACCAAGATCAATCGAGCCATCGACATGCTGAGCCGTGACGGCCAGACTCCAAAGAGTCTGGTCATCGGCGGCGGTGTCAGCGCCAACTCACTGCTCCGCCAACGCGCAATCGAAATCGGTCAGCGTCACGGCATCGCGGTGCACCTGCCCGCAATGGAATACTGCCTCGACAACGCTGCAATGATCGCCGGTCTCGCGTTTGAGTACTATTCACAAGAGCATTTCGATGACCTGTCGCTACCGGCGATTGCGACGACGCGGTGACACGGTGTCGCACGGCGGGACACGACCCGCCGTGGCGCCCATCTTCCGATATTTCAGACAGGACCTAGTCGGTGGGATTCTCAGCCGGCGCGTCCTCTTCCTCCCTGGGCTCCGGAGCCGGCTCGGCCAACAGCTTCTCCACCACCGCGTCAACGTGGTTCGGCTTCAGGCCCAATGCCCGCAGCTTGCCATAGCGATCGACCACGCCGTACGTCGGCCACCACATCACACGCCACACCTGGGCCGACTCGAGTGTCTCGTCACGAGCGATTGGATACTGGATGTCGTGATCCGTGGCGACCTGCGCCATTTTCTCCTGCCCGCTATTCGACCCGCACACGCCGATCAGCACCAATCCTTCCTCACCGTACTTCTCCTGCAGCTCGTTATTGTGCGGGATGCTGGCGAGGCACGGGCCGCACCAGGTCGCCCAGAAATCCACGACCACGACCTTGCCATATAGATCGTCCACAGTTTGCTCGCCGTTCATCCAGTGTGACAGTTTCAGCTCGGGCATGGGGTAGCCAACCAACTCGGCATGTCTGGCCCATTGCTCGTCGTTGCTGTGCCAGAACCACTCACGGGGAAACTCTTCAGCACTGTCCGCGGCGACCGATGCTGCCGAACAAGCCAACAGAGCCGCCAAAAAAACCGTGCTAACCGAGCCGGGCAACTTCAGACGATGGTTCTTAGTCATGATTTCATCCTCGCGGGCAATTGGGGGTTTGGGCGTTCCAGTTCCGTTCAGTCAATCCGTCGCAGGCCCGGGGCGCTACAACGGGTCACACCGGTGGAATATTGGCGGCCTTGGTCGCCAGTTCGCCCCGCTCGAGGCGTTGCTTTTCTTTGGCCACCCAGGGGATCTTCGCGGCGTTGCGCTCCATCCATAACGGGACCGGCGTCCGCAGGCCCTGCTTGTCGATTTCAGCAAACTCCACCACCATGTCGTGCCGACTGTACGCCGACAGGTCGTGGTTCTTGCCCATGTGGATGCACTCGGTCGGGCACGGCTCGGTGCACAGGGCGCAGAACATGCACTTCTGGTAGTCGATCGCAAAGCGGATCAGTTCGCCGCCCTTGGGGTCCACCTTGCCGGTCTTTTTGTCAATCTTGCGCGGAGCGGTCTTGTCAATGTAGATGCAGTCCACCGGGCAGGCCTTGGCGCACATGTCGCAGGCGATGCACTTGTCGGCCTCAAACTCGTGAATACCGCGGAACCGCGGGGCAAACGCCAGTTTCTCGAACGGGTACTGGATCGTCACCGATTTCGAGAAAAGATACCGCAGCGTGATCCGCATCCCGACCAGAATGCTCGTCACGGTGTTACTGATGTTACGGAAGTACCCTTCGGCAGGGCTGGAGGCTGTGACAGTCATTATCGCGTTCCGTCGCTGTGTTCGGCCAACATCATAGCTACTGCGACACGGAATGACCAGCCGGACAGGAACGGGCCGCACTTCGTCGGTTAAGATTGGCGTGGTGTCACGGCTCGCCGGTTCCGACACCGTGTTGTTGGGGCATGTCCGTCTGTGGGCTGCACGCTACAATCCGACCATGCCGCTTGAACTGTTGTTTCTGGGCACAGGCACCAGCGCCGGGGTACCGATGATCGGCTGCGACTGTGCCGTGTGCCGATCGGACGATCCACGCGACCACCGCAGCCGACCGAGCGTGCTGATCCGATATCCCGAGCCCGGCGCTGCCGCCGATCAGCCGCCCAGACAACTCCTGATCGACACCGCGCCCGAGCTGCGCTCGCAGGTGATTCGACACCACATCAACCGACTCGACGGCGTGCTGTTCACTCACACTCACGCCGACCACATCTTCGGGCTGGACGACATCCGCCGGTACAACGCGGTGATGCAGGCGCCAATGGATCTGTATGCCGAGCCCGAGACGCTGGAACGGATCCGGTCCATGTTCTGGTACATCTTTGAGCCACAGCGGAACGTCAACCAGTCATTCGTCCCGAACCTGGTCACGCAGACGATCCACCCGAATCAGCCGTTCAACCTGTTCGGCGTGACGTGGACGCCGCTGCGATTGTTGCACGGCAAACTGCCGATCCTGGGCTACCGCGTCGATCTGCCCGGGCCGAACGGCGGGAGCCTGGCCTACTGCACCGACGTGTCGAGCATCCCGCCCGAGACTTACCCCAGGCTCGCAGGGCTCGACGTGCTGGTAATCGACGCCCTGCGTTACCGTCATCATCCGACGCATTTGACCGTGGATCAGGCACTGGAGCAGATCGAGCAGATCAAGCCGCGTCGCGCGTACCTGACCCACATCGCCCACGACATCATGCACGCCGACCTTGAGCCGAGATTGCCCGAGCACGTCTTCCTGGCCTTCGATGGTCTTGTGGTTGGGTGCGTGCGCCCGCACCGTTGATCCGTTTTAAGTCGCGGCCTGCATCAGCTTCCGAAGCGCCGCGCACACGTCGGCGTGCCGCATCAGGTGTTCGCCCACGAGGATGATGTTCACACCCACGTCGCGCAGCCGCTTTATGTCCTCGGCCGTCTTGATGCCCGACTCGCTGACGAGGATGTCGGTGTTCTCAACCATCTCCACCAGGCGAAGCGTGTGGTTCAGATCGGTCTTCATCGTTTTGAGATCGCGGTTGTTGATGCCCAGCAGCGTGTACTGCGGATGGGGAAAGCCGATATGCGGCCGCACCTTCAGCAGATTGTTGACCTCGTACACCTCAACAAGCGTGGTCATCTTCAGCTCAGTCGCCAGGATCATCAGGTCGAGCAACTGGGCCTCGGCCAGACACTCGACGATCAGCAGGATCGCGTCGGCCCCGGCGGCGCGGGCTTCGTACACCTGGTACTCGTCGATGATGAAGTCCTTGCGCAGCACCGGCAGCGGCACCGCCTGTTTGATCTGCGATAGATCATCGAGTGAACCCTGAAAATACTTGGCATCCGTGAGACAACTGATCGCGGTGGCGCCGTTTTCGTGATACGCGCGGGCGATCGCCACAGGGTCGAAACGCTCGCGGAGGACCCCCGCAGACGGACTGGCCTTTTTGACCTCGGCAATGACCCGCACCCGGTCTCTTGGCCGGGTCACGGCGGCAAAGAAATTCCGCGGCGGCTCAGTGTCGGAAGCGCGATGTTTCAGCTCGTCCAGGCGGCTGTGTTGCTGAGCCGCCTCCACTTCCCGCCGCTTATCCGCCACGATCCGCGCCAACACGTCAGTCATCTGCTCACCTGTCTTTCTCGATCGGCCGGTCAAAGCATAGCCGCGCCGCCACCGGGACCAAAACGGGCCCTGGCCAAACCGGCTTGAACGACTCGGGCGAATCGTTATACTACCGTCGTCGGCCTGCATCACATGACCATTCCGGCGGGGTAGTGTTTTGCCACTGATCGGAATGTTGTCGGACTCGCACGGCCGAGCCGCCATCACGCGGCGAGCGGTGGATGTGCTGCTGGAAAACGGGGCACAGCTTCTGCTGCACCTGGGTGACGTGGGCAATATTGAGGTGCTTGACGCGCTGGTGGCCGCCCCAGCCGGCAGCGACCAGCCGATCGAATCGCATGTGGTCTTCGGCAACTGTGACTGGGAAAAAGTGCCGTTGCAGCGGTATGCGGCCGAGTTAGGCGTGCGTGTGGACCATCCCGTCGGCCGGCTGGACCTGAGCGGCGGCCAGTTGGTGTTCATGCACGGGCACGACAACCGGGCGATCGTCGAGGCCTTGGCGGATCAGGTCCGCTGGCTCTGCCACGGCCACACCCACGAGCCGCGGGACACCCGCCACGGTCCCACACGGCTGATCAACCCCGGCGCCCTGCACCGGGCCGCGACCCACACCGTCGCGCTGCTCGACACCGACACCGACCGGCTCACGTTTTTCACGGTCCGCGACGGTGGTTAAGCTATGGGACGCCGACACGGGCACGTCCGCCCGACCTCATGGGCCGCGATCAGGGTATTTGCGTATGTCCAACAGCACCGCCCAGGACCAGCTTGATCGGCTGACCGTCCGCACCTTCGAGAACGGCGATCAGGAAGCGGTCTCGCGGCTCTACGGCGAGGGGCTGCTCGCCGGGCAGATCGCGCCCAACGACACCGGCGCCGACATCGACAACATCCCCGAAGCCTACTTCAACGAAGAGCACAACCACTTCTGGGTCGCCGATTACGACGGCAACGTGTTGGGCATGATCGGCGTGGCCTGCGACGAGCAGCACACCGCCGAGATCCGCCGCCTCCGTGTTGAAAAGGATTACCAGCAGACTCAGATCGCCGAACGCCTCGTGGAGACCGCCCTGGCCCACTGTAAGCACCACGGCTACCTCAAGATCAGACTCGACACCCGTTTCGACCCGGATGCCGTGGTGGACCTGTTCGACCGCTTCGGGTTTCAGCACACCCGAACCAAGAGCCTGCACGGCAAAGACCTGCTCGAGTTCTACCTCGACCTGTACCGCCAGCCCAAGCCGCCCGGCGACGAACAGTCTGAATCGCCAGGATGAGCAAGTCCACCTTCGACACCGCCGAAGAAGCCCAGCTCTTCCACAAAGGCATCGAGCTATTCAACGATGGCGAATGGTTCGAGGCCCACGAGGTGTGGGAAGACATCTGGCGCATGGCCTCGGGCAACAAGAAACGCTTCTACCAGGGCCTGATCCAGTGTGCTGTCACCATCGAGCACATCCACCGCGGCAACCCCCGCGGCGCAGTCACCGTCTTCGAAAGCGCCACCTCAAAATTCGTCAACCTCCCCGACCTCTACATGGGGATCAACGCCAAATACGTCGTGAGTGAAATCGGCAAGATGATCGCTGCCATCCGCGCATTACCCAAAGAAATGTTTGACCCTCGCAAGGGCCGCGGCCTCGACCTACCCGTTGACTTAAACGACGCCCCGAAAATAAAACTCGAGTACGACCCCTTCGCCGACGAAACAAACTGAGCCTACCCCAACCGTTGCCGTGACCGGCCCGCGTTGCGGCCGGCAACTTATAATTGGCCGGCCTTGGGCCGATGCACGACGGATCGTGATTTCGTTTGTGCACGTTGAAATCTGATAGCCGACGGGCGTCGCCCGCCGCAATCCCGGACGTGTAGCGGCCCGGCTGCGTCTGATGAGCGCGAGAACTTTTCGCGATCGACGCACGCTCCAAGAAACTGCCGTAAGGCAAAGGTGACAGAAGTATGCGTCGTAGCTTGATCGTCTACTTGTTGCTGATCGCGGCTACGGTGACGGTCTATGGACAGGTGATTCAGTTTGAGTTCGTCGATTTCGATGTCCCGAAATACGTAACGGAAAACTGGCATGTGCGCGATGGTCTGACGGCTGACGGGATCGTGTGGGCATTCACGACCGGACACGCGTCGAACTGGCACCCGCTGACCTGGCTGTCGCACATGCTCGACTGTCAACTGTACGGCCTCAACGCCGCGGGCCACCACGCGACCAATGTCCTGTTGCACATCCTCAACACACTGCTGCTTTTTGCCGTGCTGAAGTCCTTGACGGGCGCGGTGTGGCCCAGCAGTTTCGTTGCGGCGCTGTTCGCCCTGCACCCCTTGCACGTCGAGTCGGTTGCGTGGGTCGCCGAGCGGAAGGACGTGCTCAGCACCTTGTTCTGGCTGCTTGCGACATGGGCGTATGTCGCCTACGCCAGGCGCAGCGGCATCGGTCGATACCTGCTGACGGCGGTCCTGCTGGCATTGGGGCTGATGGCCAAGCCGATGCTCGTCACGCTGCCGCTGGTGTTGCTGTTGTTGGACTATTGGCCGCTTGAGCGAATGCGGGTCGGTCGGCCGGACGGTTCAGCATCGGACCAGCAAATTCTTCCTCAGCGGTCGATCGCTTACCTGCTGATCGAAAAGCTCCCGCTGCTGACGCTTTCGGCCGCTTCGTGCGTCGTGACATTTGTCGTACAACGCAGCAGTGGCGCGATGGGCCCCACCGACGTGATCCCGCTTCACTTGCGCGTCGCCAATGCCGTGGTCTCCTACGTACGGTACATGGGCAAGATGATTTGGCCGAGCCACCTGTCGGCCCTCTATCCGCACCCGAATCTACCGGGCGGCACGCCTCTAACCGGATGGCAGGTTGCCGGCGCCGGCGTGTTGTTGCTCGCGATTTCTGTATTGGTGATCTTTATGGCGCGGCGGCGTTACCTGCTTGCGGGATGGCTGTGGTACTTGGGCACGCTGGTGCCGGTGATCGGACTGATTCAAGTGGGCGTCCACTCCATGGCCGACCGTTACACCTACGTGCCACTGATTGGTCTGTTCATCATCATCGCGTGGGGCGGTGCTGATCTGCTGACCCAATTGCGATCACGCCATGCACTGCTCGGCCGGACGCTGGGCGGGGTCGCGGCTCTGGTATTGGCAGCATTCCTGGCCTGCTCGTGGTCACAGGCGCGATACTGGCATGATTCGATTGCGCTCTATGCCCATGCGCTGGAGCTGGCGCCAAGGTATCCGAGAATGCACAGCTACCTGGGCCACGCGATGAGCAGACGAGGCCGGCTTGACCAGGCGATCGGACACTATCACCAAGCACTCGAGATCGACCCCAACGACGCCGACACGCACATCAATCTGGGTGTAGCGCTTCGATCGCAGGGCAAACTTGACGAGGCGACCCGCCACTATCGCCAGGCGCTGCAGATCAGACCCGGTGATGCCGGCGCGCACAATAACCTGGGTGTGGCGCTTCGGTCGCAGGGTAAGCTTGACCAGGCGATCGGGCACTTTCGCCAGGCTCTCGCAATGAAGCCCGACCATGTGGAAGCACACAATAACCTGGGCGTGGCGCTTCGGTCACAGGGCAGGCCTGACCAGGCAATCGTGCACTTCCGTCAGGCACTAGAGGTCAATCCCCATTCCGCCGAAACGCACAACAACCTCGGCGCGACCTTGCAATCACAGGGCAAACTTGACCAGGCGATCCGCCATCTTCGTCAAGCATTAGACATCAACCCCGATTTTGCCGAAGCGCACTACAACCTCGGTGCAGCGCTTCGGTCACAGGGCAGGCCTGACCAGGCGATCGGGCACTTCCTTCAGGCCCTGCGGATCGACCCCAACGATGCCGAAGCGCACTACAACCTGGGCATCGTGCTGACCATGGCAGGCCGACTCGACGCAGCGCTTGGGCATTTTCGAGAAGCGGTGCGCCTGAGGCCCGACTGGCCGGCACCGTTGACCCGCCTGGCATGGGTCCTGGCGACGTACCCGGATTCAAGCGTCAGCGAACCGAATGAGGCGATCCGTCTTGCCGAGCGCGCCGCCGAGCTGACCCAACATCAAAACCAGGCGGTTCTT
>JAZGCX010000331.1:0-11381 GCA_036477175.1 Phycisphaeraceae bacterium | reverse complement strand
GGGCTCATCGTTGCGAACAACACCCCGTCGATCCGGTACCGCACCTGCAGCTTCTTCTCCTGCGGCTCGATGTGGATGTCCGACGCGCCGTCCTTGACCGCGTTGAAGATCAGATAGTTGACGAAACGGATGACCGGCGATTCTCCGGCCATCTTTTCGAGATCGACCTCCTCTTCGTGGGTCTGGACGACCTCGACATCGTCCTCTTCGATCCCGCCGATGATCTCGTTCACGTCAATGGTGGTCTCGTCTTCATCCCGGAACGCGTCGATCACGGCGGCGATGTTGTCGCGGCAGACGACGACGGTTTTGACAGGCATGCCGAGCTTGTGGCGGACCTCGTCGATGACGACCAGGTTGTCTGGGTGCGTGACGCCGAGGAACAAGCGGGTGCCCGAGACGCGCAGAGGCATCACGCCATGCGTTTTGCAAAAGTCATGTCCGAGTCGGTCCAGGTATTCAACCTCAACTTTGGATTCGTCGATCCGTTCGAACGTCAGGCCGGCCGTTCGGGCCAGGGTCTTCTGGATCACCGCCTCGTCCACCCCCATGTCGTACAAAACATCGCCGAGCGTGAGACCGGGGGACTTGGCCAACACCTCATGAGCATTGGTGAGCTGCTCGGCTTGAATAACGCCGGCATTGAGCAGCACCTGGCCAAGGTCGTCCACCACGACGGGCTTGTCCGCCTCGAGTTCGGGGCTCCACAACTCGCTGAGCGACTGGTGCGAACGGAACAGCGAAGATGGGGACGCGTCGGGCGTCTCGCCGGCTTCGTTGGACAACGGCAGATTTCTAAACTCGTCGGTCGACATAGGCGGGTTGATGTTGCCGGGGCCTGGCGGTCCGGACTGTGGCGCCGCAGCCGAGGCGGAATGGCCGGTTGGCTACCAACTGATCGGAAGCTCGGTGTTCGAGTTATCGTTGGCCGCGTTTTCCATGGTCAGCGTGTAGATGCGTCCTTCGTTTTCCAGATCGACGGACAGCGAATCGACGTGGATTGCCTTGACGGTAAAGCTGCCGATGAGGTCTCCCGGACGGAGCATCTGGTCGCTGATGATGGCGATCGGCACACGGCCTCGCATCACCGTTTGAAGCTCCAGGTCAGCGAACTCGAACTGAAGTTTCCGGAGCCTCTCTCGGGCTTCACGATCGAGTCCGACCTGGTTATCAGCAGCTGTACCGGAAAGGCTTGGGTCGGCTCGCGTGATCGGGATCGTAAACGGATTCTTCTTGACATACTCGATGGGGACCTGCTGCGTGGTGGGATCACTGACGAACATGGCCACAACCTGCTCGGTGTTGTCGAACAGCGCGTCGAGGTTGTCGCGGCGCAGCGGATTGTCCTGGCCGAGCGTGGGCGTCTTGGTGAGCTTGGCCAGGGCCTGGTCGACCCTGGCCTCAACCTCCTTGGCGGCGGGATCGGTCTCATTGTCGGATTGGCTCAGCCGCATGGCGTAGAGCGAGCCGGCCGCCACCAGGAACACCGCCACCACCACCAGCGTGCCCTGATTCAGCATCCTGCTGCCGGTTTTCATCGACTGCAAATCGAGGTCAGCCGCCTCGGGCAACCCTTCGGGCCGAGCCACGCCGTTCATCAGCGACAGGGTCTTCTCCTCGTCCGGCACCGACGCCGCGTCGCCACCCATCATCACGCCTTGGCCTTTCGGTCCAGTCATAGTTCGCCCCTCCATCGCAAGCCCACGTCGGCCGACTGATCGGACTTGGGCTCGAAGAAGATGCTCAGGATGAGTTCGGCCTTCATCTGGCCCTGTTCGTTGACCAATTTCTTGAGCTTCATCTTGGGCATGCGGGTAATCCGGCGGAGCTTCTCCAGGTCGAGCATGAAGCGGTAGAACCCGTCGAAGTCACCGATGATGACCATGGAGATCGGCAGCTCGGTGTAGTGAGCGGTCGCGATGGGCTTGTCGGTGCGGACGCTCTTGGGCGTCAGGCGATTCTGTGCCGCCAGCTCCCACACCTGCTTGAGGATCACTTCCACCTCGCGCTCGACGGGCAGCTTCTGCTCGAACAGCTTGATTGCCCCGGCCAGCTTGTCGATCTCCCGGCCCAGGTCATCGATCTTGTAGGTCGCCGCTTCGAGCTGCTGGAGCTTCAATTCCTTTTGATCCAGCTCCTGACGCTTTTCATCGTTCTGAGCGTTGCGTGGGTCAAAGACGAAGAAATAGGCTGCGATCGGCATCGCCAGCAGCAGCAGCACGAAGAACAATTCTCGGAATCCAAATCGCATGGCATCAATCCTGTTATCTGTTGTTTTGCGTCGCGTCAGACACCGGAACGACCGATGCCCCCTCTTCCGGTTCCGTGGGCACCACCAGCATCCCGTCGGTTCCGATCTGGATCTTTTGATTCATCGGGTCCTGTTGCAGAACACGGCGGACCATCTTCGGCGACAGGTTCTGCGGATCAATGTTCTGATTGACCATCAGATCGATACGGAACTTGCGCATCTGCTGCTCTTCGATCATCGTCTGCTCACTGAACAGCAGGTTGACGTTCTCGAACAGGGCCGAGCGGCTCAGCGCCGTCATGTATTGGGCCACCTCCACGTCGGTGGGCGCGGCGCCGACCAGGGTAATCTTCACCTCGGTTGGCTTGATCTCGGGGATGTCAGGCGCCGCCTTGGCGGCGGCCCTCTTGGCCCTGTCCAGTGCGGTCCTGGCCACGCCCGAGGCCCGCCGCGGCTTGATCACCCGCGTTTCCAACTCCATCTCGAGCAGGCTCAACGTCGTGGGCATGTTGTTGATCAGCTCCGCCAGCACGATGCTCCGGGGCACGCGCTCAATCAACACCGAAGTGATCTTGGCCTTGCGGAGCATCGCCTGCTTGCTCTTCTGGAGCTGCTCGAACTGTTCGATCCGCCTGGCCGCCTCCTCAAATCGTTGGTTGACGCCGATCTCCCTTGTGCGCAGTTCGCTGCTCTGAGCGTCGGTGACGAAAAACGCGCCGATCACCCCGCTCATGACAACGACAAACAGCGCCAGACAGATGACGTTGGTGCGACGCTGGGTCCTCTTCTCGAGGTAGTCTTCCGGCAGAAAGCTCATGTTTTTGGCCATGGTTCGCTCCGCTTTTAATCTGGGCTTGAGGCTCGAAGTCCGGTGTCTGAATCCTCAATCCTCAAGCCTCATTTCAGGTTCGCCTCGCTCAGGCACAGCCCCATCGGGACCGCCCAGCTCGGTTGCGGCTGCCGCATGTCCACGCCGCTGGATTTGCCCGATTGATTCAGCCGCACCATCCGTGCCAGCGGGTCGCCCAGCTGCGCGCCGATCCGCAGCGACTGCGCAATCCTCTGGCACATCGCGACGTGGTGCGATTCGCCGCCGAGGAACACCAGCTTCTGGATCGGCCGGTTGGGAAACAGGCTCTGGTGGTGTCGGACCGACATCTGCAGTTCGTCGATGATGCAATCGATGGTGTCGTCCTTGTCGTCACCGTCGTCGCTGGTGTCGGCAGCCGTGACGGCGATGGTTGGCGCCGTGGCGGTGATGGTCTGTTGGCCGCCTGCAATCGGCGCGTCCAGCACGGCAAGCCCGCCCCCATCCGGGGCGTCGGCTGGGGGCGGATTGGTCTGCGGCGCTGCCGCCCGGTTTGACGATCCGGCCGCCGCTTCAGCGATCCGAATCCGCCTCGCCTCCCAAAAGTTGATCCGGTCGCGCGCGGCCCGGTGCCGCGTCAGGTGATCGCCGGCGGCGTGGATCGTCTTGGCGAACACCATCTGGTCGCCGTGGCTGATCACCACCTTCGTCGTCGAGGCGCCCAGGTCGATGAAGCAGGTCGTCTGCTGACGGCCGGCCTCGCCGCGGAACAGGTGACCGAACGCACGGAGGATCGCCAGCGGCTCCGAGTGCATGCCAACCACGTCGAGCTTGGCGCGGTGCGCCGTTTCAATGTAGCGCATCACCGACTCGCGGCTGGCGGCCAGGCAAATCACCACCTGCTTGGGTGTTCCGTCACGCACCACCTGACCGACCTGGAAGTGCCGGATGATCATCCGCGACGGATCGACGTTGAGTCGCTGCCGCAGGTGCAAGCCCACCTGGGCATCGAAGTCTTCGTGCTCGAGGCGGGCGATCTCCAGGTGCTGCACGAGCGTCTGGTACGAAGGGATGGAACAGATAGCCTTTCGGCCCTTGAACTTGTGCGACCGCAGCAGCTTCCGCAGCGCTTCGGTCAGGAACGCGTGGCGGGCGTCGACGTTGAGGCGGACCTCCTGCGGGACCGTGATCGTCGCGGCGGCGACCAGTTGCGGCGGTTCACTCGGCAACACCTGCAACAGCTTCAGACTGTCAGTGCCGAAGTCCACTGCGATCGAAGAGACGCGCTTGTTGGCCAGACCCAATGCCATGCTTTCTCCGCTATCACCGCCGGCCGGGACCGCTGACGCACTTGGCGCGACGGCCAGCCGCCTTGCTCCGCCGGTCGCCGCCGGAGCCGGGTGGTTCTCCCACTCAACATCGTCGCAATGGCCGGTGCGGTTTAGCGTCTGAGAGGCGGTGCATCCGCCGCCGGGCGAGCCTGTCGGTGGCCGGCGAAGCGGTTATCGGTTCAGCAGGCGGTGTATCCGATCCACTCGCCCCAACCCGTACAGCCGCTACACTATCGGGCTGCCATGCAGAACCTGACGCCTCAGCAGATCGTGCACGAACTGGATCGGTACATCATCGGCCAGGCCGACGCCAAACGCGCCGTGGCGGTCGCCATCCGCAACCGCTGGCGGAGGCAGCAGCTTGACCCCCAGATGGCCGACGAGGTCTTGCCCAAGAACATCGTCATGATCGGTCCGACCGGCGTCGGCAAGACGGAGATCGCCCGCCGCCTGGCTAACCTCACCGTCGCCCCGTTCATCAAGGTCGAAGCCAGCAAGTTCACCGAGGTGGGCTACCACGGCCGCGACGTTGAGTCGATGGTCCGCGACCTGGTCGATCAGGCGATCGCCATGGTGCGGACCGAACAAGCCGAACAAGTCAGCGAAAAGGCCCAGGCCCGCGCGACCGAGAGCCTGCTTGACCTGCTGTTGCCGGCCACGCCGAACATGGTCACGGTGACCACAAGTTCCACTTCCGGCCGGGGGTACGTCACGACCGACGATTCAGATGAACGCCGCACGCACACACGCGAGCGCTTGCGCGAGCAGTTGCTCGCCGGCACGCTCGACGACCGCGAGGTCGAATTGACCATCACCACCAAGCCCGCCGCCTCGGTCATGTTCGCCAACATGGGCCTGGAACAGATGGACCCCGACATGGCCAACATGTTCGAAAGGATCATCCCCGAACAGACCAAGCGCCGCCGCGTCACCGTCGCCGAAGCCCGCCGCATCCTCATCGAGCAGGAGACCGACAAGCTGATCGATCGCGAGAAGCTGACCAGCGAAGCCATCACCCGCACGCAGGAGAGTGGCATTATCTTCCTGGACGAGATGGACAAGATCGCCTCGCCAGGTGTTGGTGACGGCAAGGCTGGCGGCAGCGGAAGCCCCGATATCTCACGCCAGGGCGTGCAGCGCGACCTGCTGCCGATTGTCGAAGGCTCGACCGTCACCACCCGTCACGGCGTGGTGCACACCGACCACATCCTGTTCATCGCCGCCGGCGCGTTTCATTCCGCGTCGGTGAGCGACCTGATGCCCGAGTTGCAGGGCCGGTTCCCGATCCGCGTCGAGCTGTCGGCGCTGAGCCGCGACGATTTCGTGCGGATCCTCACCGAGCCGGGCAATGCGCTCACGAAGCAGCAGCAGGCGCTGCTGGCCGTCGAAGGATTAGAGGTGCACTTTGAACCGGCGTCGATCGACGCCATCGCCGACCTGGCCGCCAAGGCCAACTCAATGCTCGAAAACATCGGTGCCCGTCGGCTGGTGACGATCGTCGAGAAGGTGTTCGAGCAGATCAACTTCGACGCCCCGCAGCGCGCCGACCGTGGCGAGACCTCGATCACCATCACCGCCGACTTTGTCCGCGAACAGGTCGCCTCTATCGTCCAGGACGAGGACCTGAGCCGCTTCGTGCTGTGACATGAACCATGAAGCACTCCAGATGCGCACATGCTTCGCGGCATGGCCGCTTAAGCGGCCCTGTCTGAATTATTTCCTGCCGGTCTTCCACACCGGGTCGTGGTGGGATTGCTCGGCGGACTCGAACCATCGGGTAAGCGTCATCTTCTGTTGCGTGTAGAAGTGGATGCTCTCGGTGCCCTGGATGTGCAGGTCGCCGAAGAACGAGCGATTCCAGCCGGTGAAGGGGAACCAGGCCATCGGCGCGGGCACGCCGATGTTGATCCCGATCATGCCGGCATTGAAGTGGCGTTTGAACTGGCGGGCGGCGTAGCCGTCATGGGTGAAGATGGACGCGCCGTTGCCGTACTCGCACTGTTTACCGATGTCCAGGGCCTGGTCCAGGCTTGCCGCCCGCACGACCGTCAGCACCGGGCCGAAGATTTCATCCTTGACCACGCGCATGTTCGGTTCGGCTTTGTCGATGACGCTGGGCCCGAGTACGAACCCGTCACCGCGATAGTCGATCTTCCGGCCATCAAGCGCGACGGTTGCGCCTTCCTCGGCCGCGATGTCGAGGTAGCCGGCCACGCGGTCGCGGTGTTCGCGGGTGATCAGCGGACCCATGTCGATATCCTCATGGCCATCAGTTTCGCCGACCTTCATGCGGCCGGCCTTCTCGCACAGCCGGTCGATCAGCGGGTCGCCGATGTCGCCCACCGGCAGGGCGACGCTGCCGGCCATGCACCGTTCGCCGGCGCAACCGTACGCCGAGACCTGCAAGGCGGCGGCGGCCTGGTCCAGGTCGGCGTCGGGCATGATGATCAGGTGGTTCTTCGCCCCGCCGGCCGCCTGCACCCGCTTGCCGTGCGACGTGGCGGTGTCATAGATGTATTTGGCCACCTTCGTCGAGCCGACGAACGACACCGCGCGCACCAACGGGTGGGTCAACAGCGCATCGACCGCTTCCTTGTCACCGTGGACGATGTTGAACACACCGTCGGGCAGGCCCGCGTCTGTCAGCAGCTCGCCCAGCCGCACCGCCGACAGCGGCACCTTCTCCGACGGCTTGAGCACAAACGTGTTTCCGCACACGATCGCGATGGGATACATCCACAGCGGCACCATCGCGGGGAAGTTGAACGGCGTGATCCCCACACACACGCCGACCGGATGGCGATTGGTTTCACAGTCCACGTCCCGGGCAATGTTGGGCAGCGTCTGGCCCGTGATGAGACTGGGGACCGAACAGGCGAACTCAATCACCTCCAGGCCACGCTGCACCGACGCGCGGGCCTCGGGCAGCGTCTTGCCGTGCTCGCGTGTGACGCAATGGCTGAGCTCTTCGAAGTGCTTCCTGGCCAATTCACGGAAGGCGAACATGACACGGGCGCGTTCAACGACGGGCATTTCGGCCCAGGCGGGCAGCGCTTCGGCAGCCGTTTCAACGGCCTGGTTGACTTCGTCGGCGGTGCACAACGGCACTTCGGCGATGACCTTGCCGGTGGACGGGTTATAGACCGGGTCCCAGCGGGCGGTCGTGCTGTCAAGCCACTGACCGCCGCGAAGCATCTTGACCTTCTGCGTCGTTTGTACGGGTGTTTGTGCGGTTGTCATCGCGTCATACTCCACTCAGGAACAGGTGTATCGTCGAATCAGGGGCTGCAACGCCGGGGACCGAGGGCACTCGGCCGGCCCTTCAGTATAAGCCGCCGCCGCTGCCCGACCAACGGCTCAGCACCCACCAGGGTGTAAAACGACGTAAACGCCATTTGTGCCGAGTCCGGCATCAACTATTATAAGGGGACTTGGCCGCGGCGATTGCAAGTATTGCAGGTTAGGAGCAGGTTATGCCACGAATGGTGCGAGGTGGATTGATCCAGGCGACGCTGTGCGAACCGACCACGTCGCCGGTCGCCAAAATCAAACAGGCGATGATCGACAAGCACGTCGATCTGATCGCCAAAGCGGCCGACCAGGGCGCCCAGGTCCTGTGCCTGCAGGAGCTGTTCTACGGCCCGTATTTCTGTGCCGAGCAGGACCTCAAGTGGTACGACATGACCGAACCGATCCCCGACGGCCCAACCACCAAGCTGATGTGCGAGCTGGCCAGGAAACACAAGATGGTCATGGTCGTGCCGGTGTACGAGGAAGACATGACCGGGGTGTACTACAACTCCGCCGCGGTGATCGACGCCGACGGCACGTACCTGGGCAAGTTCCGCAAGATTCACATCCCGCACTGCGCGCCGGGGTTCTGGGAGAAGTTCTACTTCCGCCCGGGCAACCTGGGGTATCCGGTCTTCGACACCAGGATTGGCAAGGTCGGCGTGTACATCTGTTACGACCGGCATTTTCCCGACGGCGCCCGCTGCCTCGGGCTCAACGGCGCCGAGATCGTCTTCAACCCGTCGGCCACGGTGGCGGGTCTGAGCGAGCACCTGTGGAAGCTCGAGCAGCCGGCACACGCGGTGGCGAACCAGTACTTCATCGGTGCGATCAACCGCCCGGGCTACGAAGACCCGTGGCGGATCGGCGAGTTCTACGGCAACAGCTACTTCTGCGATCCGCGTGGGCAGATTGTGTGCGAGGGCAAGCGCGACACGGACGACGTGGTGATCGCCGACATGGACCTGGACATGATCCGCGAGGTCCGTAACGTCTGGCAGTTCTTCCGCGACCGCCGGCCGGAAACCTACGGCGCGATCACCGCGCCGTGATCAATTTCGCGGCGGGGCTTGCCCCGCCCGCTGGAGTGCCCAGGGCGGTGCGTTAACTCATGTCCGGTTTGGCGGCAACTGATGAGCAACACTCGTGAGCGGCCCGGGGGGATCATTTACGGGATTGATGACAAGCCGCCATTTGGCCGGGCCGTCATCCTGGGCATCCAGCACGTGCTGACGATGTTTGGCGCGACCGTCGCGATCCCACTGCTGTTCGGCCCGGCAATGGGGATGGACTCGCGGCAGATCGGATTGTTGATCTCATCGGTGATGCTTTGCAGCGGCGTGGCCACGATCATCCAGGTGACGTTCGGCTCGCGATTACCCATCATTCAAGGGGTTTCCTTCTCGTTCATCGCTGCGTTCTTTGCGATCGTCGCCAAGGTGGGTAGTCCCGAGTCGGAGGGCGGTTTCGGCGGCGACGGCGCCATGATGATGCAATACATCGCCGGCGCCATCATGGTTGGAGCAGTCGTGGAGATGACCGTCGGCTTCTCCGGCTTGATGGGCTGGTTGCGGCGGGTGATTTCGCCCGTCGTCATCGGACCGGTGATTATGCTGATTGGGCTGGCCCTGTTCCAACACGGGGCGCCCAAAGCCGGCACCGATTGGACGATTTCGGGGCTGACGATCCTGCTGGTCATTATCTTCTCGCTGGTTTTGTCCAGGAAGAGCCGGATCTTTCGGTTGTTCCCGATCCTGTTGGCGATCGTGGTGGTGTGCGCGACCTGCTGGGTGCTGTCGATCACAGGTGTGTTTGAGCAGGGCGATCCATCCTACGTGGACCTGAGTCGGATCAAAGACTCACCGGCGGTGCGTTGGCACCCGTCGGAGATTATCTTCCCGTGGGGGCTGCCGAAGTTCGACATCGGCTTTGCCTTTGCGGTGTTGGCCGCTTACCTGGCGTCCATGATCGAATCGTTCGGCGATTATCACGCCTGTTCTCACATGGCCGGCGGCGGCGACCCGACGCCCAAACAGATTTCACGCGGCATCGGCTGTGAGGGCGTCGGATGTTTCCTCACCGGCGTGCTCGGGGGGTTCAGCTCTACGAGCTATTCGGAGAACATCGGGCTGGTCGGGCTGACAAAAGTCGGCAGTCGATACGTCGTTCAGATCGGCGCGGTGGTGCTTATTCTGCTGGGATTCTTCAGCAAGTTCGGCGCGCTCGCCGCCACGATCCCGGGGCCGGTCGTGGGCGGGCTCTACTGCGCCCTGTTCGGTCTGATCAGCGCGGTCGGGATCCAGCAACTGGCAAAGTGCGATTTGCAGTCCGATCGCAACCTGTTTATCGCCGGGTTCAGCCTGTTCATGGGATTGAGCGTGCCCGCCTACGTCACCGGGGCCGCGGCCAACCTCTACCCTCCCGGGCCAATCCCCTTCGTCCACCTGATCCCGGAACGAACGTTGGCCGTGCTCACCGATATCGCACGCTCGATCGGCTCGACCGGCATGGCCGTCGCCGCGATCCTCGGCCTGATCCTGGACAACATCATCCCCGGCACGCCGGAGGAGCGCGGCCTCGTGCACGTGCCCAGCACACTGATCCCCGAAGCCGACGACATCGATGACAGCCGCGCTATCGAGCGCTAACATTCCCAAGCAAACGGAGGTCTGGACATGGCAACCAACAGCGCAACCAAAACGATCTCGCTTCCCGTGTGTGATCACCAGCCGGCACCATATGACGGGCCGTCCAAGCAGGAGGTGCTGGCCCTGCGGCGGCAGTACATCTCGCCGGGGGTGTTCCTGTTCTACAAAGACCCGCTGCTGATCGCCGAAGGCCACATGCAGTACCTGTGGGACGAGACGGGCAAGCGCTACCTGGACGCATTCGCCGGGATCGTCACCGTGTCGGTCGGTCACTGCCACCCCAAGATAATCGAGAAGGTGAAGCAGCAGACCGGCAGGCTCCAGCACACGACCACCATCTATCTGCACCCGACGATCGGTCAGTTTGGCAAGAAACTGGCCGAACACATGCCCCAGGGCAGTGACCTGTCGGTGACGTACTTCACCAACTCCGGCAGCGAAGCCAACGAGGTTGCCGTGCTCTCATCCCGCGAGTTCACCGGTAATGCCGATGTTATCGCCCTGCGCAACGGTTACCACGGCGGCACGTCCACTGTAATGGGCCTGACCGCGCACGGCACGTGGAAGTTCAAGACCAACCCCGCTCACGCCGTCAAGCACGCCACCCCCGGGTACTGCTACCGATGTCCATACGGCCTGACGTATCCCTCATGTGAGCTTCAATGTGCCAAGGACGTGGAGGAACTGATCCGCTACGAAACGTGCGGTGAAATTGCCTGCTTCATCGGCGAGTGCATTCAGGGCGTCGGCGGTGTGATCACCCCCCCGCCGGAATACTTCGGCATCGTGTACGAGCTCGTCCGCAAGTACGGCGGGCTGTGCATCGCCGACGAGGTCCAGGGCGGGTTCGGCCGAACCGGAAAACACTTCTGGGCGTTCGAGAACTGGGGCGTGAGCCCCGATCTGGTCACCATGGCCAAGGGCATCGGCAACGGCGTGCCTTTGGGCGCGTGCACCACCCGGCCCGAGATCGCCAAGATGATGGCCAACCGCATCCACTTCAACACCTTTGGGGGCAACCCGATCTCGATGACCCAGGGCCTGGCCACGCT
>JAZGCX010000330.1:0-2602 GCA_036477175.1 Phycisphaeraceae bacterium | reverse complement strand
CAGGGAGCGATGTTGCCCGCTTCATTCCAAGCTGGGATTACCACGCCGATGCGCAGGAGTCGGTTAGGCTCGATCGTCGGGCTTGGGAGCTTGGAGGTCGGCTTGTCCACGCATCTTGGTCCAGGATCGTTTCGCCACGACCGCGGCTGTCAGCATAACGATAAGGGCTGCGGCGAACCCTCCTACGATCGGCCAGGGAACCGTGCCTTGGCGAATTGCGCCGAATGCACCGGTGACGCCCAGCACGTAGAAGGCCGTGGCCGGCAACATGCAAACCCATGTCGCGAGCAGATATTTCCAAAATCCGACACGGGTGATCCCGAATCCATAATTCAGCAGGTTGTAGGGGATGATCGGCAAGAGGCGGGTGATGGCGACAACCCAAACGCCGTGTGTCTCGGTGGCTCGATCGAGCTTTGCAAACATCTCGCGCCGCATCGCCCAGGTCCGAGTGGAGTCCCGGGCGAATCGTCGAGCGATGAGGAAGCACGCGGCCGCACCGATCGTCGATCCGGCCGACACACTGGCCAGCGCTATCCACGGTGAGGACGCAAACACTGATGCGCCGACCAACGTGATTGGGGTGCCAGGCAAACCTGCGACCGTCCACAGGACGTAGGTCATGACATACGCCAGCGGCCCCCACGGTCCCATCGATTGGATCGTCTGCTCGACCCATTCGAGCACGGGTTGAAGTTCTTGTCGAAAGGCGAACCCAAGCCCGATCGCGACGCCAACGGCTGCAAGGAGACCGATTGCCCGCCAAGGAATTCGCGAGCGCATTGACTCGGTGATCTGGTTTGTGTCAGTACCCATCCGCGCGATCATATGGCGTTTGCAACACCCCGCCACCGCCAGCGTGCTCTAGCCGTGTCGGAACTCCTCGGCACTGAGGTGCCGATGCTCAGCTTGCTTATAGCGCAACTTGATGAGCGGCGTGAAAATGATCATCAACACCGTGACAATTGCGCCTGAAAGCAGTAGGGGGTACCACACGCGATAGGGTTGACCGCCTATAAGCGCCGTTACGCCTGCTGCGAGCACTGCCAGCCCGAGCAATAAGGAGAACCAGTGAAGTCCATAGACCAAGCCCTTGGCTTTGCCGCGCGGCGCGCAAATCCCGACCACGGTGCCGTAGGCACCGCCGAGCAAGCCGACGCCTACGCCCAGTAAGGTGCCGACCAGACCCCAGTTCTCAAACCACGGTTGGACGACGCTCAGCATTTCAATCATCGTCGGTTCACTCATTAGGGCTGTCCTTGGTCGGTGCGCTCGGGCGACTTTGAGAGCTGTTGTCGGTGAAGGGTGCGGATCTGCTGGGCGACGCTCGACGCCATCTGGCCCTTGGCGATCAGGTCGGCCAGGTAGTCACTGACGGGGTCGGGCTCGCCGCCGTCCACCAGTCGGCCCAGCCGGTCGATCAGGGCATCGAGGCGCTGGCGCATCGTGGGGTATGAGACGCCATACTGCTGGGCCAGGGCCTTGATCGATCCGCTGACGAGCACGAACGAGCTGACCATGCTCAGATCTTCGCCGCTCAGCTTCAGTATTGGATGGCTCACGATCGCACCGCTCGTAGGGCCCCACTTCAGGGCTCTTAAACAATCGTAAATCCATTTTTCGTATTGTCAACAACCGATCTCAATAAAACGCAAATTTAGATGCGTTTTCCAAAAAGTCGGGTTGCGGCGGCAAGCGCGGGTGATGCACCGACGGTTGACTGCGGCGAAGATCGCTCCGGGCCGAAGGACAACGGAGCGGCCGGGTTTGGCCGCTCCGTTGGGGATTGTTGAAAGGGTAGAAGGAGGTGTGGTCAGGGGTTGCCGCCCGCGGCGCCGCCGAACTCTCGTGATCTACTTTCGCGGAACTCGGCGAGCTGGACGTTGGAGACGGCGCCGGTGAACGTCACGTATCGTCGTCCGACGGATTGCACTGACTGGCGCACGGGCCGGGTGGCGAACGGATAGCCGCCGATCTGTCGTTGGATGTAGTCCGGAGCTCGGACAATGAGTGTGCCCTGGTAGTAGCGGATGGAGGCCCAATCACCGCCGTTCTCGATCCAAGCCTCGGGCTCGACGATATCGAGGATGAGGTCGACGACTTCCTGGGCTTTCTCGAGTTCGGTTCGCCTGTCATCCTCATCGCCGGGTTGGCCGAAGATGTTCCCGCCGCCTCGGCCACCGCCACTGCCACTGCCACCACCACCACCACCGCCGAATCCGCCGCCACCGCCTCCGCCGCCGAATCCGCCGCCCCCCCCGCCGCGGCCGCCGCCGCCACCGCCGCGGCCGCCGCCGCCGCCGGATTGCCCCTGGTTCAGGGCGCTATTCAGGTTGAGATCCGGAGCGTTGTCGAACCGCGGTGGCTCGAAGAGCAGGTCGCGAATCGGGTAATATCGAATCTCGCGGGCGCCGGGAGCGCTGAGTCGGGATTTCGTCCCGACCTCCACAAACCCGTTGCGCAGTTGCCAGGTCGTCGCCTCGTCCAGCGCGCATTGATCGAGGATCATCTCCAGTACGGTGAGCGCGGGTTGATCCACGACATTGAGCGTGATCGGCGTTTCCGGATCGATTCCCTCGGTGGTGCGGTCGTCGTTGTAGCG
>JAZGCX010000033.1:0-12585 GCA_036477175.1 Phycisphaeraceae bacterium | reverse complement strand
GCAAGCTGCGCGGCCGGATCACCGTCCCCGCCGACGCCGATGATCAGCAGATTGAACAAACCGCGCTGGCCAACGGCCCTATCAAGACGGTGATCGGCGACCACAAAGTCCGAAAGGTGATCGTGGTCAAGGGCCGCATGGTCAACATTGTCGCCAAGTAGCAATGCCGCGGCGGATCGGACCCCCATGGAACAAGAAGCGCCCCAGGCCGTCCCCAAATCCCGCTCACGCGCGCTGGGCGTTACCAGCCACGTCTTCTACGGGCTTAACGTGAGCGGCCTAGTGGCGATGGGCATCCTCGCCATCGCGTTACGGCCGCTGTTACGCCGCATCTTCCAAGACTTCGACGTGCCACTGCCCGCGCTCAGCCGGTTCTTTCTCGACCTGTCGCCGATCATCTACGCCGTGGCGATCGGCGGCGTGATCGTGTTCCTGACCATCAAGGAGTTTGCCATCAAGAACCGGCTGGTCACCGTGCTGATCGAGGTGGCCGTGGCGCTGGCGGCGCTGCTGTTCATAGGCCTGTACGCGGTGGCGATGTTCATCCCGATGTTCGCGCTGATGAAGTCACTTCAGCCGATGCCCTGAGCCGAAATACAACGCCGCCGGGTTACAATCGGACCGAGGGAAACATGCGGCACCTCCCTAAGCTACAATATTCGCCGTGACCCTGCGCAACCACCATGGCACGTTGATCGGACCGAGATGCCCGTGCCGCATCCGCGGCTGTCTGATGGCGTTGGCTGTCGTTACGGTCGCCGTCGTCGGTTGCGAACAGCGCGTCATCAGCCGCAAGGCGTATTCTCCCCAGCAGTTTTCCGGCGTCGCCGCAGGGCCCGTGCAACCACCGGCCTATAGCGAGTCGCAGTCCAATCTCCTGGCAGATATCTGGAACGGGCTCGGTAAACTCTTCAAGAAAAAGCCAAAGCCGAACCCCAACGCCTTGACGCCCGAGGAACTGAATGAACTTCGGGCCCGGCTCAAACGCAACCGAAGCGGCGACGACGCAACGACGACACCCGCCAGTAACGGCCAGGACGCTCGCCAGTAACTCGCCCGCACGCCTTGGCTTCGACACCCGTCATGATCCTCATCATCGACAACTACGACAGCTTCACCTACAACGTCGTCCAGCGGATTGGTGAACTGGACCCGTCGATCGAACTGCGTGTGGTTCGCAACGACAAGATCACCGCCGACCAGGCCGTCGCCCTAAAACCCAATCACGTCATCATCTCGCCCGGTCCGTGCACCCCCAACGAGGCCGGCGTCTCGTGTGACATCGCCAAGGCATTCGCCGGCAAGGTCCCACTGCTGGGTGTGTGCCTGGGTCATCAGTCGATCGGCGCCGGTTTCGGCATGATCGTTGACCGAAACTATCGGCTCATGCACGGCAAGACCAGCCCGATCCACCACGACGGCAAGACCATCTTCGGGGGGCTTGCCAACCCATTCACCGCGACGCGGTACCACAGCCTCATCATCAATCGCGATTCGTTCGACGACCGGCGGTTCGAGATCAGCGCCTGGACCGACGAGGGCGAGATCATGGCCCTGCGGGCCAAAGCCAATGTGTTCGGCCCCGCCCCGCTCGAAGGCGTTCAGTTCCACCCCGAAAGCTTCCTCACCGTCGAAGGCCCCACGTTGCTGGCCAACTTCCTGGGCCTGCCGGCGCCGAAGCGCCAAGCCACGGCATAACTGATACGCATCCGAGTTGAAGACAGCGCGTGATCTGATTCGAGCACCGCATGGCAATGCGGTGCCGGCACCCCCCGGGGCGGACCGCGCTTAGCCAAGCAGCGCCAACACGCTCTGAGCGCTGGTGTTGGCGATCGCCAGGGTCGAGGTGCCAGCGTTGATCAGGATCTGGGCGCGGGTGAGCAGCGCCGTCTCGGAGGCGAAGTCGGCGTCGCGGACCTGGCTCTCGGCGGAGATCAGGTTTTCCAGCGCGACCTGTGAACTGCGCACGGTGGTCCGCAGTGTGTTGCGTTCGAACGCCCCGAGTCGGCCGCGAAGCCCCGAGATGTCGTCGATCGCCGCGTCGATGATGAGCGACGCCTCGGCGGCCTTGCCGGCAACGAGGCTGTTGGCGCCGCCGGTGACGATGGTGTTGAGGAACCCCACGACCGCGTTGCCCAGCTTGTGGGCCGCGACGGATTGGATCCCGAAGCCGACCTGCTGGCTGGTGTTGACCGAAGGCCCGATCTGGTAGTTGGCTCCGCCGCCGATGACGGTGAAGGTATGCGGCGTGCCGGCGGTGAGGGTTTGGGCCGCAGCAACCGTCAGGCCGAGCTTGATGTTGAGCGTGCTGGACCGGAGGCTGACATCGAGCCCGTCGCCCAGCGCCAACCCGCCGTTGATCAGCGCCAGCACGTCCTCACCGTTGTCTCGCTCGCGAGCAGCCCCGCCCAGGGCGTCAAGCGTTATGAACGTCTGACTTTCGGCGATCTCTTGAACACTGACGAACGCTTGGGAGCCGTAGGCCGTGCTGGAGAAAACGAGTGCGGAGGTGTTGATGATGGAAGCGGAGACGCCGGTCACGTCACTGCGCTGATTGACGGCCGCGACGATCGAGGTAAACGACTGGCCGCTGGCCAGTTCGATGACCTCAACGCCCTTGTTCCCTTCGACGGAGATGGTGACGCTGCTGACGAGGGTGGGGGTAGCGCTTCCGCCGGAGAGGAACAACTGAGCGGTCTCGGCGCTGTTGAGCACGTCCACCGTCACGGGGATGGTCGTATTGGTGCCGAAGTTGGCCGCGAAGATCTGGACGTCCGCGATCGCCGACGTCTGGATACCGCTGGTGATGTAGTCCAGCGAGCCGTTGAGCAGCTTCAGCCCGGCGAAGCTGGTGGTATTGGAGATCCGGGTGATCGATTCGACAGCCGAGTCGATCTGTAATTGGTTGGCCTCGATCTCCTGCTTGGAGAAGGCGCCGGTGTTGGCGGCCTCGATGGTCAGGGCCTTGATCGAGGTTAACAGGTTGGAGACCTCGGCCAGCGCCGCCTCGGCGGTGGCGATGACGTTGGCGGCGCGTTCGGCGTTATCAATGGCCTGGGCGACGCCCTGGATCTCGCTCCGCAACCGTTCGGAAACGATCAGGCCGGCCGGGTCGTCGGCACCGCGGTTGATCGCCAGACCCGTGCTGAGCCGTTCCAGCCGGGTTTGCAGGTCGTTGTTGGCCCTGCTCAGGTTGTGCTGAGCGATCAGGGATGAGACATTGGTGTTGATTCGGGTCATGACAATCCTCCTTGATTGTCCGAACGAAACTGCCGCACGAAGTGCCCGCGTCGAGCGGCCGTTCGGTGCTCCGTGCTCAGGCTCTTCAATCCATCGGTTGACTCAAATGCGGACCGCAACGGGCGGCGCCACATCTTCTATGACTGCGGCGGTCGCGATGAGTTATTGCGCTTTTTCTTGTGCCGCAGGTTCTTATCCGCGGCGGTCAGATCATCGACCTGCACACGGCTGGCGTCGGCGTTCTCACGCTTAATGGCATCGTAAACCTCCTTGCGGTGGACCTGCACGCTCCGCGGCGCATTGATCCCCAGCCGCACCTTGTCGCCCCGGATGTCCACCACGGTGATCTCAATATCATCACCGATCATGATCGTTTCATCACGCTGGCGGGAGAGCACTAGCATGAACGGCGGCTCCTTCCTTGGGCCTGGTGGTTCGACGACGCATCCTTGCGCCGTTTGTCATCGCCGATTGTCGATTGCCGATCTTGAAACTTCGATACGAACCTTACCGGTTCGCCATCCGGTCATCGGTCGGCAATTGCCCGATCGGCAACCCCCTCATCCCGCCATCGCTTCCACGGTGCTGCCCAGCTCCACCAGCGGCACGCGCGTCGTAAACCGCCGGTCGGACAGCACCAATTGTTCGCCGGTGCGGTTGTTCACGTGAATGACCAGCGGACCCTGAAGGTTGCCGGTCAGCACGTTGTCTCGCTTGTTGACGATGACGAAGACCTGCGCGTCGTCGAGCGATTCGAGCCCCAGTTCCCGCATCTGCTCGGGGCGGATCGGAACCTTGTAGCTTGAGACAAACAGGCTTGGATCGGTGACGACGAACGCCATGTCGGGCGTCTCGATCGACTGAAGCCACCAGAAGTAACTCTCCTCGCCGGATTGGATCAGGACGTACTGCTTGTACCTGGGGAATCCCAACAGTCCCTTGGCGAAGGTGATGACGCGGCCGTCATCCACCTCGATTTCCCCGAACCGTGTCGTCTTGACGATCATGACAAGCATCCTCTTGCCGGCCGACCCGCCCGATTTCACTCTCACCCGGCGAGTTCGTCTTGCCGGGCCGTCCGCCTCCGGCGGACCGTCGTGTTTGAGCGGGCGTTAACCGGCCGAAAGTTGCGCCCGCCGCGCAAAACCTGCGCCCTAGCGCAGGAAGTCCAGTAAGCTCAACTGAAAACCGGCCGCCCCGACCTGCAAACCGGCGGCCAACTGCTGCTGAAGCTGGGTAAAGCGTGTGATCATTTCCATTAAGTCCGTGTCCTGCAAATCACTGAGCATTGCTTGTTCGGTGATCCGCAGCTCGGCGGATCGTTGCTGGTGCTGCTCGATCCGTTGAGTGCGGACGCCCAGGTCCGCTCGGGCCCGCACCACCGATTCGAGGTCCTGTTCCAACCCTTCTCCAGCAAGTGTGATGCCAAGCTCGTCGTTGTTCAGCAGCGCATCGCGAAGATTGATCAAATCGGTGAACAGACTTTCCGTGCGGACCCTGGCCTGGTCCGCGCCGGTGATGCTGTTGGCGGCGCCCGCGTTGGTGTAGATGCCCAGGTGCGTGGCGGCGAGGCTGGTGTTCAGTTGCAGGACGCGGAAGTCGTTGCCACCGGCGGTCCCGTCCTCAAACGCCAGGCCGTTGCCACTGGACGCCAGGCCCACGTTGATGTTGGTGCCGGCGTCGCCGATGTTGCCGACGGTCAGGCCGGCCGCCGTGGCCGCCGCCCCGATCGCGGTGATCAGTTCCGAGACCGTCCCGACGCCGTCGAGGTTGACGTCGAAGCTGGACCCGTCGTGCAGCTCGACGCGGAAATCGTCCTGGCCGGTGGTCGACTCGACGCCGAGGCCAAAGCGGAAGCTGTCGAGCCGGGTCTGCAACCCAAGCGAGCGCAGCCCCAGATCGGTTGCCGTCGTGCCGCCGGCCGTCTCACCGATCGCCAGCGCCAACCCGCTGACCTCATTGACGAGGTTCAGACCCGTCGCGCCGCCATTGATCTGTAGCCGCAGGCCCAGATTCAACTCGTCGATCACGTTCATCAGGTCTTCGATGGTGGCGGCGGAGGAGAAGTCGGCCACCTTCGTCTGACTGCCCTGCGTGATGGTCAACCCGCTGGCAAAGTCAACGGCCACGCCCAGGTCCGCCAGCAGGGTGTATCGTGTCAGTCGCGCGCCCAGGTCGGCTCCGGCCGCAGGCACGCCGCCGGTCGAGCTGATGTTGATCCCCAGGTCGCCGGCGGTCTGGGCAGCGCTGATGTCGGCAATCGAAACGGTGAAGCCGGCACCGGCAGTCAGCACGAACCCGCCGCCGCTGATTGACAGCGACCCGGCTGAAGGGTTGATACTCTGGATCGCATCATTGATGCGCGTGGTCACGTCGCCGAGCGTGTCGGCCGTGGTCAGGTCCACCGGCACCTGGGCGGCGTTGACCGTCAGCAACACCGACCCGAGGCGAACAGGCGTGTTCTGCGCACCGTTGACGTCGCTGATGCGTGTGCCGGCCGTGGCCTGCGGGTCCAGATCGATCACGCTCGTGACCCGGCTGGACAGGGCGCCGAAGGCGTCGTGCCCGTTGCTGTTGAACGACAGATCGGCGGCGACCCCGTAGTCGCCGTTCAGGTTCGCGCCGGCGGCGCCAACGTACCGCACACCGCCGAGAAACTCTTCAAAGACGAGGCCGCCCGCCACCGCGCTGCGGTTGCCGCCGAAGATCGAAATGCCCTGAAACTGCCGGTTGACGATCTCGAGCAGGGCCTGGATCTGCGCATCGATGATCGCTGCCTGACTTTCGCGGGTATCGGGAATGGCGGTCACGCCGATCTGGCTGGCGGCGATGCTCCTGGCTTCCAGCATAATGTCGTTGGCGTCGCCCAGAGCCTGATCGCCGATGTTCAGCATGCTCAGCGCGTGCTGAAGGTTGCGCTCGTACTGCTCACGGGCCTGCAATTGCTGACGAAGGATCAGGATCGCCGCGGTCCGTTCGGGCGCCTGCGAAGGTGCATTGACCCCCTGACCCGTGGAGATGGCGCGTTCCGCTTGGGCCAGGTCCAATTGCGTCCGTCGAAACGACGACAACAGCCGATCACTGCTGAGCAGTAACGTTGTGCGAGCGAAGCTGTTGCCGATCTGACTCATCTCTTGCCTGTTGCCTCTACAACAACGCGAGCAACGTCTGCAACATCTCATCCACCACCGCAATGAACCGCGCGCTGCCCTGGTAAGCGCGCTGGAAGCCGAGCAGGTCGATCGCTTCCTCATCGGCATTGACGCCGCTGACCTGCTGCTGCTGTGCCTGGAGGCTCTCACGGACGACGGAGTCGGCCTCGAGATGCTGCTGTGCCTGACTGAGCCGCACCGCGTAGTCCTGCACGTGGCGGTGCCACATTTCGGTCAAACTCAACCCACCCAGCGATTCGATCGACTCATCGCGGAGCGCCGCCAGCGCCAACGCCGTGCGGTTGTCACCGCTCAGGTGCTCCAACGCCGCGGCCAGCTTCACCGGGGCGGCGAGGATCACGTCGTTGACGCCCATGTCGAACGCGGTGGAGCCGGTAAAGAACGTGTTGATCCCCAGCGCCGCCAGCACGCCGCTGGTGTCGTCGCTGAAACTGACCTCAAAGTCGCTGCCGGCCCCGGTGATCTGCAACCGCCCGTCGGCGGTGATCGTGGCGTTGATGTCGGCCAGGGCGTCGATGGCGGCCGCGAGGCTCACCAGCGTCGTGTCGCCCGCCGGGTTGATGCCGTCCAGGTCCACGCTGATCGTGCTGGTGACGCGATGACCGGTGGATTGCTGCGTGACACTGATGCGGAAGCTGCCGTGCGTCGGCACGAAGTCGAGGCCCGCATCGGGGTCGTTCAGCGCGACGGTCGTGTCAAGCACCCGGGAGGTCGCCGTGACGGTGCTGTGCCCCTGCAGGCCCTGGCCCTGACTGTGCAGCCGGTTGACCTGAAAGATGAGCTGATTGGCGTAGTCGTCAAGGAACTGGATCGCCTGGTTGATGTCCTGTTCGCGGCTGCTCACCAGCGCGCCGATCTGGCCGGACGACCCATTAACTACGGTGCCGTCGTCGGAAACCACCACGTCGGTCTGTAGCTGGCCGTCCACCGTCTGGCGGCGGACTTCCAGGCCGCGGCTGCGACCGTTGAGGATGATCGGTGTCGAGCCGACAAACACGTCCACCACGCCCGAAGGCTGTTCGACGGTGGAGATGTCAATGAACTGGGCCAACTCGGCCAGCAGCGTGTCACGCTGGTCACGCAATCCGTGAGCCCCACTACCGGTGCCACCCTCGGCATTGACGATCTGAAGATTGATCCCCTCGATCTGCGTCAGCAGGTTGTCGGCCGCGGCGGTCGCCGCGTCGATCGACCGATCCACCTGCGTGCGAACGTTGACCAGGTCGCTGCGGAGCGTCTGGATGAACGACGCCAGCGTCGCGCCTTCCTGAATGACCAGGCTGCGCAGCGAGTTGTCCTGCGGGTTGTTGGCCAGCTCGCTCCACGCATTGAAGAACGCACCGAGCCGGGTGGACAGGTCGACGCCGGAGAACTCGTTGTAAATCGCTTCGATCTGCGACAGCACACCCCGCTGCGCCAGCGATTGGGATTGGTCGCTGATGCTGGTCCGTAGCCGCCCCTCCAGCGCGTCGTCGATCTGACGCACGATCTGCTGCACCAGCACACCCCGACCGACAAAGACCCCCGGCCCGATCGCCTGGCTCCGCGCCGGCACCAGCGTAACCTCCTGCCGGTGATAACCCCGCGTGGCGATGTTCGCCAGGTTGTTGCCGGCGACCTCGATCGCCGCCTGGCTGGCCAGCAGCCCCATCCGCCCGATCTGTAATGCGCCGCTGAGTCCCATGGTGGTCGTGTCCTTGAGGCTTGAGTCCTGAGGCTTGAGTCCTGAGGCTTGGTGATTCCAGCCCCCGGGCCCCAAGCCTTTGCTATGCCGTCGTGTTAAACGTGCTGACCGATAGTGCGGCCCGCGGGGGCGAGCCGGTCTGGCCGTAGGTGCCCACCCCGGTGCAGACCGCTCCGATGGACTGGATCAATCCCTGCATGTGTTTGAACAACGACTCGGTCGCCCGCTGAACCACGCCGGTCTCCCGCCGGGCCTGCTCCATCCGCTCTTGCAGTTGCACCCGCTGCACCAGGAGCCTGCCGCGCGCCGGCTCGCCCAGTCGCTCGGCTAACTCGACCATCCGCAGCGGCTCGGCGGCGGCTGGGTCCACCAACTGCGTCAGCTCGCCCACCAGCGACAAGCGACGCTTCTCCAGCTCGCTGATCGCCTGAACCTGCTCGTTCTCCCGACGGCAGCAGTCGGTCACCTGCTTGTAGTCCGCGCTACCCAGCGCGACACGTTTGTGCTTCAACAGCGACAGCAACTGCTCGTTCTCGGCGAGCAATCCGGCCAGCACCTGTTCAAGCTGCGCCAGCGGCTTGTCCACCGCTTCAGGCTTCGGTGTCAATCTTTCGGTTTGCATCGCTTGGGTTGCCCTTATGTCGATCTGCATCACGCATGATCTTGTCGTAAACCGCATCAACGATCGGCAAGCGGGTCGCCCTTGTGATCCGCTCACTGATGAGCGTGTCGAGCTGCGAGCCGAACATGTCTTCGGCCAGCCCGCCGTGGAAAAGTTCAGACTTGAACGGGTCGTTGCGGACGGCGGCGAGGATCGGCTGCACGAGTGTCGTGGCCACCAGTTGCTCGGCGGCCTGCCGCACCACCTGCTCAACACTCCTGCCCGCGCGCTCCGTGGCGGCGGCGGCCACCGTTAGCCGTTCGTCGAACCGACGACGCGGACCTTGGACGGCGACCGAGTGCCTGGCCGCGATCACGGCGATCGGGTTGTCGAAGCTCAGGGCGTCCATGGTGGGTCACACACGCCCCTTGGGGGGGCGCCGCTGACAAACAGGGTCCGGTCATTCGATGATGAGCTGGGCGTGCAGCTTTCCGCTGCGATGGATCTCCTTGATGATCGCGATCCGGTCGCGGGCTTCGACTTTGAGTTGATTGAACGCGGCAAGCAGGTCGGCGAGCCGCGCCCCGCCGCGGTTCTCCGGGTCCAGGCCAACAAAATCCTGTTCGGAAACACGCGGGGCGGCGGGCGTCGGCGCCAGCGGGGGGGTGATCGTGGTGATCGTCAGCCCGTTGTGGGAGATGATCACCGGCGAGATCTGCACGTCGCCGCTGATGATGATCGTGCCGGTCTTCTCGTTGATCACGACCCGCGCGCCCACGGCGATGAAGTCCGGATCGATGTACGCGGTCAGGATCTGGCTGATAAACGCGGCCGGATCGGACCGCTGGTTCATCGGCACATCGATGACGATGTTCTTCTGGTCGATCGCCCGAGCCAGGTTGGGGCCGTCGGGCGCGATGATCCCGTTGATCAAACCGGCAAGGTTATTGGCAACGGGCCAGGTGGCGTTGTGTTGGTTGATGACGAGCGTGATGCGGCCGTACTGATCGAAGTAGTGCGCCATGACGTCCCGGGTCAGTTGCGCCCCTTTTTCGACGATGCCGGCGGTGGGGATTTGGGTGTTCTCGATCACCACGTCGCCGGCGGCGTAGGCGTATTCGGGGCTGCCCGGCAGCGGGCCGACCAGCGGAACTAAGAACAACCGCCCGCCTTCGAGGCTCTTGGCACTGCCGATAGCGCTGACCCGCACGTCCACCAGGTCGCCTTCACGCACGCCTGACGCCGGCAGCGTCGCGGTCAGCGCCACCAGGGCGACGTTCTTGGTGTCCTTCAGTTCGACAGCAACCACGCCGGGGTCGATCAGCCGTTCGACCACCGTCGCCAGGGCGCGGATCGCCGGCAGGAACTTGCCGCCGTCGCCGGTGCCATTGAGCCCGACCACCAGGCCCATGCCCACCAGCTTGTTCGTCTCGGCGCCTTTGAGCCGCACCAGGTCCTGCACCTGCACCGCCGGGGCGGCGGCGGTCACCAGCAGCGTGACCAGCACGACGGTGCCGAATGTGGATTTCGGATTTCGGATTTCGGATTTCACGAGCGCTTGTCCCTGTTTGCGTTACCGCCTCTTTGCCTTTGTGCCTGTTGCCTTCTGCCTCTTTGCCTGTCTGCCTCCGCAGATCAGAAGTTGAAGATCAGCTCGAGCAGTTTGGTCAGCAGGCCCTTGCGGGTCACCTTGCGCAATTCGCCGGTGTGCTCCTTCGCGAGCCGCAGGTCATACAGTTCGGTGGACAGGACCGTGTTGTCCACGGTGACGTCCTCACTACGGCACGTGCCGGTAAGCACGAGGCTGAGCGTCTCGTCGTCCTGCTCGATGTACTTGCGGGCTTCGAGCACCAGGTTGCCGTTGGGCTTGATGTCGATGATCCGGGCGGTGATGCGCCCGGTGAGCGAGTCCTTGCGTTTGTAATCGCCTTCGCCGTCAAAGTCGGGCCGGAACCGCATTTCCAGCTTTGGGGGGTCTTCGTTGGCCGAAGCTTGAATCTGAAAGTTGAGTAGATCGCGCAGATTAAGGTTTGGAAATTCGCTGATATCTCCCCTGAAGCGGACGTCTTTTTCGGTATCCAGCTCGGCGGTGGAGTCGGCCTGCGTAAACTCGCGGATGATAATCGTCACCAGATCGTTGACGGCGAACTGCCGCAGCCGCAGCGGCGGCACCGCCACCAGACTGGTCCGGGCGATCGCCGGTGACAGACGGTTCGGCTGGCCGTTGACCACCACCGCGGGCGCCGCGTCGCGCTGCGCATCGGCGACGTACAGCGACGACGTCTGCCCCTTTGCCGTCACCACAAACAGACCGGTGATAACGAGGATCAGGTACCAGATCATCCGATCGATCATGGCGCGGCCCTTTGCGGTTGCGGTTCGGTTGCGGCGTCGCTGGTAATGGCGACGGCTTGGCGCATCGCGGTGACCCGGACCGGGTAGCTCTGCCGCGACCGCTCGTTGCGGACCTTGATCAGCTCGCCGGCGGCGCCATCGGCCTCCGCCCGCGCGATCGTCGTCACCTCGACCCCGCCGCGGATGCACCTGACCGTGATGATCTGGCCACGCCGCACCAGCCGCGGCAACGACACGTGCTTGGGGTACAGGACCGTGCTCCGCCGCAACAGCGCGGCGGCCACCTGACCGACCGCATCGGACACCGCGGCTAGCGGTTCGCCGTCGTCACGGCTCAAGTACACTTGGCGCAGCGCGAGGTCGCCGGGGGCAAACGTCTGGCCGCGGCCGACGCCGCGTGTCGTCACCACCGCTGTCGTGCGACGCGCCACGTCGGCAACCACGCGGTGCGTCTCGACCAGCTCGTCACCGCGGTAACGCCGCACAACGATCGGCACGCGTCCCAACGGTGACACCGACTGCGGCTCATACACCAGCCGATCCGCCCACGCGCTGGACCGGAGCAACGCCTCATCGCGCGCGGCAAACGTAATCCGCAGGTCCGTCCGCGGCGTCCCGGCGCGTTGGGCGATCTGTTCGATCAACCGGTCCCGGATGGTCACCGGCGAATTCAGGTCAACTTCGTCATACGGATTGGCGATGACCGGCGACGGTTCGTCGCCCGGGCCAATGAGGGTCGGCTCATCTTCGAGCCGCTCGACCCGGCAGGCCACGTATCCCTTGAGCGTGAGCGTGGCCCAGTTGACCCGGCCGTCGTCGCTGAGCTTGCGGCGGACCTCGGCGAGTCGGACGGTCAGGCGGCTCTGTCCCGGCGCGAAGTGCGCCACGACCATGTCACCGAGGCGCCCGGCGGTTTGGCCCTGTAGCTCCGCCACGTCGCGCAGCAGCACCCGCGGCTGTTCAACGCCAACCTGATCGTGCAGCCGGATCGAGTCACCGAACGCCGAAGCCGCAACCGCCATCACAAGCGTGATCACGATCAGGATCAGGATGTCGCGGAGGGTTTGTAAATTCATGGTGATGCGTGTCATCGGCCCGCACGGCCCTTTCGGGGCGTCGTTACGCTTAGAATCTGCGGAGATTGGCGATCACCTGCAGGGCCTCGTCGGCCGCCTGGATGGTCTGGCTGTTCAGCTCAAACGCCCGCTGCGTCTTGATCAGCGCAACCAGTTCCTTGACCGGATCGACGTTGGAGCCTTCCAGAAAGCCCTGGATGATGCGGCCGAACTGGCCGTCGTTGGGCGTGCCCTGGATCGGCGGACCCGACGCCTCGCTCTCGACAAAGAGGTTGCCGCCCTTCTGGATCAGACCGGCCGGATTCACGAACGTGGCCAACTCGATCTGGCCCAGCTCGGTCAGCACGTCGCCTGCCTGCAGCGCGAAGATCCGCCCGTCGGACGTGATATCAATACTGATCGTGTCTTCGGGCACGTTGAGGCTCGGTTCCAGCCGCGGCCCGTCGGAGTTGCCCA
>JAZGCX010000329.1:0-3206 GCA_036477175.1 Phycisphaeraceae bacterium | reverse complement strand
GGCCGGCCTGGCCACGAGTCCCGCTGTTCTCGCGGCCGCATTGTTCGTAGCGGGCGCATCCGACGCGATTACCGACGTCGCGCAGAATGCTCACGGGCTGCAGGTGCAGCGCAACTACGGCCGGTCGATCATCAATTCGTTTCACGCGGTCTGGGCGGTTGGCGCAATCCTCGGCGGGCTGATGGGAGTGGCTGCGATCGCGTTGAACGTCTCGCGCGGTACACATTTGGTGGTCGCCGCGGTGGTGTTTGGCAGCGTTGTTGTGCTCGCTTACCCGTATCTCTTACGGGATCCCGAGCACCAGGAACACCGGTCGGAGCGGGTCGGGGGCGGGGCAGCGGCCGGCGGCGCGGTGTATGCGACGCTGCTCGCGCTGGTGGTCATCGCCATCGCTGGCGCCACCATTGAGGACGCCGGGAGTTCGTGGGCCGCGCTTTACCTGCGCGACAGCTTGGGCACACCGGGGGCCGTCGCGGTGTTCGGCTACGTCGGGCTGGTCGGTTTCATGTTCATCGGGCGGCTCATCGGGGATCGGCTGGTCGACCGGTTCGGTGAACGCGCGGTGGTCCGGGGCGGTGGGTTGATTGCCGCTGCGGGGATGGGTTGTGCGTTGGCATTTCCCAGCGTTCCCGGAACGATCGCCGGGTTCGCGGCCGCGGGTTTCGGCGTGGCCACGCTCATTCCGGCGGCCATGCACGGCGCCGATCAACTGCCCGGCCTGCGCCCGGGGACCGGCCTGACGGTGGTGACGTGGCTGATGCGCGTTGGCTTCTTCGGCGCACCGCTGATCGTCGGCGTCATCGCGGACGCAACCAGCCTGCGCGTCGGGTTGCTCAGCGTTGTGGTCGCTGGCCTCTCAGTCATGGCGCTCGCCGGTGCGCTGAATTCACGGCGCCTGCCATCTCGATCTTGAAGCCCGCCAACCGATAGCGCGGTTTGCGTCCTCGATGTCGATGCCGCCGAAACATTTGTGCTCGAGATCGCAGCCAACAAACTGGGGTGGGACGGGATCGCCGCTGCACTTCCAGGCTTCTCGGACCTCGCCGACGATTCTATGTCTCAGTGAAAGGGCGGGCGCTCAAGACCTGGATTCCAGCGCTTGGTCTACCGCCACCTGGGCGTCGCGGTTCATTACTCAAGTGGTGTTGACGACGTACCGATGTGGGTGGCGACCTGTACCGCGCTTAAGCGTCCGGGCTAGGCACGATGCGTAAGTAGGGGCGAGGAGCCTTCCAGCCTTTCGGGTAGATCCGCTGGGCTTCTTCGTCGCTTACTGAACCGGCGATGATCACGTCACCGCCCGGCTGCCATTGCGCTGGAGTAGCAAGGCGATGCGTAGCGGTCAGCTGCAACGAATCGATCACCCGCAGCACCTCATCGAAGTTGCGGCCAGTCGTCATCGGGTACACCAAGACCAGTTTGATCGTCTTGTCCGGCCCGATCACAAACACATTGCGCAACGTGGCATTGTCTGCCGGCGTGCGCTGGGTGGGATCACCGGCGGTGTCCGCAGGGAGCATCCCGTAGGCCTTGGCGACGGCAAAGTCGGTGTCGGCGATCATTGGGTAATTGGGAGCCACGCCTTGGGTTTCCGCGATGTCCTGTGCCCACGCGGCGTGGTTGTCAACGGGGTCGACAGATAACCCGATGATCTTTACATCGCGGCGGTCGAACTCCGGTTTGATCTTGGCCATGTACCCAAGTTCTGTGGTGCACACCGGGGTGAAGTCACGGGGATGTGAGAACAACACCGCCCAACCCTCGCCGATCCAGTCATGGAACCTAATCGGCCCCTCAGTGGTGTCGGCCTCGAAATCCGGGGCAGTGTCACCGATCGTCAATGCCATCAAACTATCCAATCCGGGAGGTGGACAGTCCACTTCCCTGCTTGTCCCTACTTGCTGTTAGGTCACATTGCTTGTCTAGCGCGACGACGGAGCAGCCACCGCGGGACGACGATAGCCGACCCGTGCTTGCCCATTGCCCCCAACCACCCCCTAAGCCATCGGGAACCGCTATCGCCCCGGGCCTCCACGGGGGTGCCCCGTCGAGGCAATGTGCTTGCGGTCACCGAACCCCTCGGCGCCCGTTCGCGACTGGCCGGTGCCGTGCGACCCGACCAGGTGGGTTCGTTACTGACGGACGGGGCGCCAAGCTGGCCAGCCATCAACGCCGGAGCAGGCGAGCGTTCCCGATGCGCTCCCAGTCTGTGGGGGCGGATCGCCGGCTGTGCCGTGGTGTGATGAGGGCTCCCCTGGCAATCTGAGCGTTACTGCTTCATCGAACCGATGTAGTAGGTTTCGCCGCCCTCTGGATATCCGCCGCCATTGGTGGCGATATGGACGTGGTCAAAATGGTTGGCGGTTTCATTTCCGTAGTCGGCCGTCCAACTAGGCGCGCCAATGCCCGGGTAGAACCCCTGTCGCCAGATCACGTGCAGCACTCCCCAACGTCGGGCATTGGCCAGCGCCAGTCCGGCGATCTGGTTTCCGAGCTCGATACCTTCCTCGGTGGTGTGGTCTGGGATCATCACGTCGATGGCCAACCCGTTGGGATGCCATGGCAAAGGGTCCTGGCGAAATCCGCCGATGGTGGTGATCTCCGGGAACATCATGCTGATGGCGCGGGCCGCCCAAATGGTCCTGACCTGCAGCCCGGACTCAGGTGCGACGCCCGCTGGCAACGCCAAGTCGAATATCCGGGCATCGACCGGGGCGCTGGCAGCCAACAATTCGGCCTCTGTGGGCCTGGCCGTGCTTGGCGCGCCGGCCGGCGGGGGACTCTGACGCCCCGGCGTTTCTGCTGGCTTGTCCGCGCTGTGTGACGGCTCTGCACCCTGAGCGTGCAGCATGGCGGCAGAGACGACCACCGAGACCACGACTGCCAGCCAGCGGCCTCGGCCGTTGGCCAACAATTTTCTGCCCACGAACTGCACCCTAGTGGCGTGTGGGGCGCGTGGGGGAATCTTCGTTATCTCCTCGTGGCTAGCCTTGCGGGGCGCAAACCTAGCTGCACCCCACAGCTGGCGGCTGGCGGCCTCAGAACGGTTGGACGCTCGCTGCGCTCACCAACGCGCCGTGGCCGGTCTTGTCGTTGGTGAAGCGCATCCCCGGCTGGCTCGACACTATTGTCCAACCCTGGGCCCGGTAGGTTTGATCGTCCAGCGTCGTCGGGGCGGCAGCGCCGAGGTTGCCGTCGACCCAAGA
>JAZGCX010000328.1:0-3711 GCA_036477175.1 Phycisphaeraceae bacterium | reverse complement strand
CGACGACGACACGGTGCTCGTTGCCGGAAAGGGCCACGAGGACTACCAGATCGTGGGCACCGCAAAGCGTTACTTTGATGACCGCGAACAGGCCGCCGATGCGCTGCGACGCCGCTTGAACCGCTCTAAAACAACGATCGCCGGTTGATACACGCCGATGAGCTTCTGGACCCTCCAGCACATCCAGCAGGTAACCGCCGGTCGCCGGCTGGTCGAACCGACCGACCCGGGCACAAAGCTCACCGGTGTCAGCATCGACTCCCGCACGATCAAGCCGGGCCAGGTCTTCATCGCGATCAGGGGCGAGCGTTTCGACGGCCACGACTTCGTAGACAAGGCCATTGACGCCGGTGCCGCATTACTCATCGTCAGTAACGAAGAGAAAGCCTCAAGCCCCAAGCCTCAAGCCTCGGTCCCGCCTGTCCTGCTCGTCAACGACACGATCGCCGCACTGCAACAGCTTACCTGCGGCTATCGCGACGTGCTCCGTGACGCCGGCACCAGAGTCATCGCGGTCACCGGGTCCAATGGCAAGACGACAACCCGCCATCTTATTCACACCGTCTTGAGTGCCAGGTTCAATTGCACGCAGAGCCCAGGGAGTTTCAACAACCACCTCGGCGTTCCATTGACCCTGCTCGCCGCATCAACCGACGACGACTTTGTCGTTGCCGAAGTCGGCAGCAGTCATCCCGGCGAGCTCGCGCAGCTCGCCGACATCCTCCGCCCCGACGTCGCCGTCATCACCAACATCGGCACCGCCCACATCGGCAACTTCGGCAGCAGGCAAGCGATCGTCGCTGAGAAAGGATCACTGTTGCGGTTCGTTGAACCGCGGGGCGTTGCCGTCTTGCCCGGTGATGCAACGCACACCGATCTGTTGAAGCCTTATGTGGACCAGTTGCCGGACGGAGCGTGCGTTTTGTGGTTTGGCGGCGACGGCGACGACGTGCCGACTGACCGCCTGCCTCTATTGGGCGAGCACAACCGCACCAACGCCCAGGCGGCGGTGGCCATTGGCCGGTGGATGGGAATCACTGACGACTTGATCGCCGACGCGCTCGAACACATGCCGCCGCTCTGCATGAGGCTCGAGGTGCGGCAACTGGGTGGTGCCGATCGGCCGCTGACCCTCATCAACGACGCGTACAACGCCAACCCCGATTCGACCCGTGCGGCTCTGGCGACGCTTGCCCAGCAAGCGCCGCCTCGTGCCGATGGGCGACGCGTTGCGATTCTCGGCGACATGTTCGAACTTGGCGACGCCGGCCCCGATGCCCACCGCGCTGTGGGTTCGTTGCTGGCAGCGGAGCACAACGTCCACCTGGCGATCTTCATCGGCGAGCGGTCGATGTCCGCCGCCGACGCGCTCGCCGGGACCTGGCCGCCCGCTCGGATCCGCGCGTTTCCGCAGTGGACCGACGACCTGCCGCAAGAGGTCGCCCAGGCGCTTCGCCCCGGCGATATCGTGCTGCTCAAGGCTTCACGCGGCATGGCGCTGGAGCGATTGATCCCTGCCATCGAGGAAAGATTCACCAACGGCTGTTAACCTGCCACATGCCCTGGTCCCCGGCTCTGGAACCCAACTTGCGCCCGGCCAATGATCTACAACCTCGTCAACTGGCGGCTGATTTGGCTGGAAGAACACGGGCTCGGGTTCTTTCGTGTGCTCACGTACCCTGAGTTCCGCGCGGTGGTCTCGATCATCCTCAGCTTCGTCATCGTCGTCGTGTGTGCCCGGCGAACCATCCGCTGGCTGTTCAGGCAGAAAGTCGGCGACAACCCCCAGTTCTACCACACCGACCTCAACCAGTTGATGAAGCAGAAGGCCAACACGCCCACCATGGGCGGCATCCTCATCAGCGGCGCGATCCTGGCGACCACGCTCCTGCTGGCGGACCTGCGCAACTTCTACATCCTCATGGCCCTGTTGTGTTTGCTCTGGCTGTCAGGGCTGGGATTCGCCGACGATTGGCTCAAGCTCACCTCCGCGCGACGCAAGCCCGGAGCACGCGAAGGGCTTTACACCTACGAAAAACTGCTGTTCCAGTTCGGTCTTGCCGTCCTCCTGGGGCTGTTTATCCATCACTTCGGCGGATACAAGCTCGCCATGGACCCCGCCGACATCCAGAAGATGAGCCACACCCTCAACCTGCCCGGCGCCAAGTCGTGGGTGTTCGATCAGAGCCTCAAGGACTTCGTCCCCTCGTCGAACCTGATCGTGCTTGCGCCCTGGCCTTTCGTGATCCTGACCACCCTGGTCATTGCCGGCTCGTCCAACGCGGTCAACCTTACCGACGGGATGGACGGCCTGGCCAGCGGCGTCATGAGCATCGTCGCCTTTGCGTTCATGATCCTTGCGATGATCGCTGGAAGAGAGGACTGGGCCAAAACGCTGCTGATCCCGTACATCCCCTTGAGCGACGAGTTGGGGGTCGTTGCCGGTGCGATGGTCGGCGCGTGCCTCGGTTTTCTCTGGTTCAACTGTTCGCCCGCACAAGTCTTCATGGGCGACACCGGGTCGCTGCCGCTCGGCGGGCTGATCGGGTACGTCGCCGTTGTCACCCGACAGGAATTTCTGCTGGTGATCATCGGTGGCGTGTTCGTCCTGGAGGCGGCCAGCGTCTTGTTGCAGATTGGCTGCTTCAAATTCACCGGCGGCAAACGCATCTTCAAGTGCGCTCCGATCCACCACCACTTCCACCTGACCGGCTGGACCGAACAACAGGTCGTCGTCCGCTTCTGGCTCTTGAGCGCCATCCTCGCCGCCGTCGCCCTGGCCACCATCAAACTGCGATAAAGAAACAATCCTCGAAGCGGCAGCGAGGGGCCGATAGCCGCGACCGGAAGGTCGCCCGAAACCCGCGGGCTTCCACCCGCGGCTGTCGCGCAATCTTGTAAGTGGGCTGGGGATCACATGAACTGCTGCGGCCAATCAGCTACATTGTGCTCGTGGACACGCAATGGCGAACGCACGAGCTTCACGTCGGCGGCGACCCGAAGGCCTTGGCCGAGCCGGAGTGGCTGATTACGAACGGCACGGGCGCGTTTGCGATGGGCACCGCCGCGGGGATCAACACACGTCGCTACCACGGGCTGCTGATCGCGGCGGCCCGCCCCCCCGTAGGACGAATCGTCGCGCTCAACCAGATGCTGGAAGAACTGGTGTTCGAACGCGACGGCGCCCAGCAGCGTTTGGAATTCTCGGCCTGCATGTTCCGCGAACCGGGCGGCAACGACGTGATCGCGCCCGTGGGCCTCACGATGCTGCGACGTTTTGAGCGGGGTCTTTCGGTCGCGTGGCATTACGCCCGGGGCGAGTTCAAGTTCTCCCGCGAGCTGTACCTGCATTGGAAACAGCAGGCCGCCACACTGCGTTACACGCTCCGCGGCACGGGCCGGGGCGACATCCGTGACAAAACGGTGTTGCGCTTGAGCCCGATGCTGACCCTGCGAGACTTTCACGAGCTGTTGCACAAGGACACGGCTGAGCCGTTCAACGTCAAAGTCTCCAGCAAGAACGATCAGGTCACGGTCAGCCGGGGCGACGCAGCCGTGACATTGGCCTGCGACGACGCGCTCTTCCGTGAAGAGCCCCGGTGGTGGCACAACCATCATTACCCGATCGAGACCGGGCGCGGCCTGGACGACTGCGAAGACCACTACCTGCCGGGGGTGTTTGAGGTACAGCTTGACGGCGGCGATGAGCAC
>JAZGCX010000327.1:0-2010 GCA_036477175.1 Phycisphaeraceae bacterium | reverse complement strand
GGCAGCGGCGGCGGATCGTATTCGGTGAGCTTCGCCGCATCGATACGCGGATCGAGCGCGCGCTGCGGCGGCTGGTAGACATCCTCGGCGACGCCGGCACGGGCATCCGATTCCGGTTGCGTTGCTTGCTGCTGGGCCGCAAATCCAGCGGCGCATCCCAACATCGCCGCGGCGATCGTCAACGCGATGGCCTTGGGCATCATGGTCCATCATAGCCGTCCGCCGCCAGCGGACATCCCCGCGCCGCAGGTAGAGCAAGGCGAGGCTCCCCCTCTTTCCGCTGACGCCCTGTACTGCCGTATGATCAAGCGGGCCGATACCGCCGCCCCCAATACCCTCGGCCAGCTAAGGGCATGTCGAAGGATCAGGATACTAGAACGATTGATCATGACGTGTCGTGCGTTTCTTGCGGGTACAACTTGCGGTCGCTCGACGTCGAGGGCCAGTGCCCTGAGTGCGGGGCTGATGTTGCGCACACTATGCACGGAGACTACCTGCGCTACGCTGATCGCGCGTGGATTGAGCAGACTCTGCGTGGGCTGCGATGGGCAGTCCAAAGCAGGAAGGTGCTGTTGATCACCGTCCTGTCCATCTTTCTGCTGCTCATCGCGGGGGTCCTGTTGCTGCCTCGCGACCGAGACACCACATTAGAGGGTGTCCTCGAGTTCATCCTGACCATCGCCCAGATCATGGTGATGCTGAGCGCCGTCGGCCTAGGCATAGGGTTGTGGATGATCTCCAAAGGCGAACCTCGGGCCGAAACTAAGCATGTTCATCTGCAGACGGTCATTCGGGCCATGAGCGCGGTAATCATCCCTGCGCTGGGACTGTGGGTTTTCTCACGTTCGCCGGTGTCGAACACGTTCGGCCTCGCTCTCCCCGTGTGGCAGGCGATCACGCATGTCTGTTTCGTCATCGTCTGGCTGCACATGTTGATCGTGATCGGCCAGGCCCGTGCAATGGCAACGCGATGTGCAGCCGTGCCCTCGAAACGTGTTGATGTGTTGAAGCGATATCGGAATCTTGTACTTTACCTGCCGATGATTCTGCTTGTTGGCCACTGGATTGGCCCGATGCAGTGGTGGCAGCCGGGAGGTTGGAAGCCGCCGCAGAATCCGATGCTGTTCGTCTTGATGGCCATCGGCTGGGTGCTTGTAACAGGGCTGTTTGGCACCACATTGGGAATCGTCAAGCAAGAGCTCAACGCGTAAAGTATTAATGAGCGGGACAGTTACCTATTTCTGAGGTTCGGATGTTCCGGCGAGATCACTCCAGGCGAATCGAGTCCCATCCGTGCGGAGCGCTGCATAACGTGGTCGGGTCGGTCTGGTGATCCATCAATTGCTGGATGATGCGATCGAGGCTGGCGCGGTCGCCAACGTTCAGGAATGAGTATTGGCGGACCCACCACTTGTGGTGCCCCAGGACTTCCCCTTGGGCCGAGATGGCCGGATTGTCACCGGCGGCGACCGACAACGCCCGGCTCAGCGATCCCTTGATCAACTGGACGAGGCGTGGAATGTCGCGGCCCGGTTGGCACGACAATAGAACGTGGACGTGGTCTTCGGCCGCGACGACGACATGCAGTTCGAAGCGGCGCAGTGACGCGATCCGCGACAGGTCATCGACGATCAGCCGGCGCTGAACATCGTTGAGCCGCACCGTCAGCCACTTCATTGGGTCGGGTTGCTGGGTGGGGTCAGTCGAAACGGGTTCGGGAATCGAGCGGGCCGGTTGCTCGCGGTTGCGGTCGATCCACCCTCGTCCGTGGCCGGGGAACCGCGTCCCGTAGGTTGGCCAAGTCAGCAAGCCCACCATAGACCAAGGGTAGGGCTGCGACGCGCCTGGCACGGTGCAAAGACGGGTCCGGGGGATTTGCACTGGTCAATCGGCTTGCGGCGTGCAATCATGAAGCGGCACCGATGAAACGACAACGGCCCAATATTGCCCGAACTGAGAGCGCCGACACCTACGATCTGGCGGAGCCGACGCTGATCGGCCCGCCGCTGC
>JAZGCX010000326.1:0-4726 GCA_036477175.1 Phycisphaeraceae bacterium | reverse complement strand
TACGTCGTAACGGTAATGGGTAACAGGGAGGTGTTCGGCGGCGATGTGATGGCCGGCTTTGTGGGAGATGTGGGTGGCTAAGCCGGCTCGTCCCCGTTGTCTGCGTCGGCCGCGTCGCGGAGCTTGTCGAGGATGTCGGTGTAGAGCGAGTCTTCGTTGGGGTCCTGAGCGCCTTCGTCTGACTCGAGCAGCTTGGTCGGCGAAACGGATAGCGGCCGCGGCGGCTTGTCGCTGGGGTCCGGTTCCGACTGAGCGGTGTCGGTGGCGGCGATGTTCGTCTTGATCACCAGCTTCACGGCCTTGGGCTTTGGGGGTGATACGGGCTTGGGTGCTGCGGTCGGGCTGGGTATGGTTTGTCCTGCGTCTTTTGCGGCCGATTCGACCAGGTAGCGGGCCTGGTCGAGCAGGGCCTCGGAGCGGCGCATCGTCGATTCGATCCGCCGTTGGGTCTGACGCCAATCGCTCTGAAGCTTGCCGACCTTTTCGTCCAGGGCCTGAATGGCTTTGGTGAAGCTCTCGTCGATTTGGCCGACCCACTGGTCGTAGGCTTGCAGGCTGCGGGCGACGTCGTGCTGTAACTGGCCGCGGAGGCGGCCCTGCTCGGCCCTGACCTGTTGGAGCACGTTCTGCTGGTGCATGGTGTGGGCCTCGGCGGCCTTGAAGAGTTGCAGGCCTAGCTTCACGCGCTGCTCGGCCTGGGCCTGCACCCGCTTGAGAGCTTCGAGCTGTTGTTGCGGCGACAGCGGGCCACGCGGCACCCCCGGGAGTTTGCCCGGTAATTTGATCGGGTGTTTGCCCGGCGGGGTGATCTGGATTCGTGGGGCGGTTTGGCTCATCGTCGGCTCTAGCGGTCCGCTCTGTTCTGTCTGTGCATCGGCCGATCAACCCCGCTTGCTGCACAATCCGGCCGGCTGCGGTATCTTGCCGCGATGCGGTTGGACAAGCTGCTGAACGTGCTGCGGAGGCTGGCAGCGGAGCGGCTGGCCGAGGACTGGGATAACGTGGGGCTGCTGCTGGGCGACCCGGCCTGGCCGGTCCGCCGGGCGATGCTGTGCATCGACCTGACCGAGCCGGTGCTCGAAGAGGCGGTCGCGGCGAAGGTGAACCTGATCGTCGCCTACCACCCGCCGATCTTCGGCCCGCTCAAGTCGGTGACGACAGGGGATGCGACGCAGCGGATTGTGCTCGACGCCGCCCGCCGCCGCATTGGTCTATACAGCCCGCACACGGCGCTGGACGCGGCCGAGGGTGGGATCAACGACTGGCTGTGCGAAGGAGTGGGAGCAGGCACCCGCCGGCCGATCCGCCCGACCAGCGCCGCGGCGACGGTGAAGCTGGTGACGTTTGTGCCGCCGGGCGATGCCGACCGGCTTCGCCGGGCCCTTGCCGCGGCGGGGGCGGGGCAGATCGGCGATTACAGCGACTGTTCATTCAGCGTCGAAGGGCAGGGTACGTTCATTGGCGGCGCCGGGACGAAGCCGGCCGTCGGCGAGCGCGGTCGCCTTGAACATGTGCCCGAGTGGCGCATCGAGATGGTGTGCCCGGCGGCGCGGGTGAGTCAGGTGGTGGCTGCGCTTCGCAGGGCCCACCCGTATGAAGAGCCGGCCTTCGATCTGTACCCGCTGCAACCGCCGCCAGACGCCGCCGATGACGCCACCGGTCAGGGTCGGGTCGTCACGCTCGAGAAGCCGATTCGTCTACAGACACTGGTCCGGCGGGTCAAAGCGCACCTTGGCGTCGGTCATCTGAATGTCGCAGCCGCCAATGGCTCGATGCAGATTCAACGCATCGGTCTTTGTGCCGGTGCGGGGGGATCGCTGCTGGATGAGGCCGGGCCGATCGAGGCGTTTGTGACCGGTGAGATGCGTCACCACGACGTGGTGGCGGCGGTTAGCCGCGGGGTGTCGGTGGTTCTGGCCGGGCACACGCAAACCGAGCGGCCGTACCTGAAGGTCTATCGCCGTCGGATCATCAAAGCGGCGGGCAAGCAGGTGGACTGGCTGATCAGCAAGGCCGATCGCGCCCCGTTGCGGTTGAAATAGTAATAGATGCGGTGATCCGGCCGGTGTTTTTGGCGGTTTGGCGATTCAGCACGATTTCATTACAATTGGTGGTTTGTATCCGTTGCCCCGGGCCTGCCGAGCCGGGGCTGACAACCCATGACGGAGATTGACCATGGCAGAGTTTACGCAATTCGGGAACACCCCCCGCGTTCGGCTGGCCCAGAAGTCCAGCAACGGCACGACGTACGTGGACTACCGGCGGGTGGACGATCTTCGCCGCATGCTCACCCCCAACGGCAAGATTCAGAGCCGCAAGCGCACCGGTCTGAACGCCCGTGAGCAGCGGATCGTCTCCCGAGCCATCAAACGCGCCCGCTACATGGCCCTGCTGCCGTACACCTCCGCCACGTTGTAGGAAGCCGCTAGCCGCTGGCCACTGGCCGTTGGCTATTGGGGTTAACGGCTCGAGGCTAGCGGCTCATGGCTACCACCAAGACCATCTGCATCCGCGGTGCGCGTGAGCATAACCTTCAGCATATCGACGTGGATATCCCGCGCGATCGGCTTGTCGTGATCACCGGGCTGTCCGGCAGCGGCAAGAGCACGCTGGCGTTCGACACCGTCTACGCCGAAGGGCAGCGCAAGTACATCGAAAGCCTGTCGGCCTACGCTCGCCAGTTCCTTGAACAGTTGCAGAAGCCGGACGTGGAGTCGATCGAGGGGCTGCCGCCGACGATCGCGATTGAGCAGCGCTCGGCCTCGCACAACCCGCGCTCGACGGTGGCCACGACGACTGAGATCTACGATTACCTTCGGCTGCTGTTTGCCCGCGTCGGCCAGCCCCGCTGCTGGCACACGGACGAGAAGGGGCGCATGTGCGGCCGGCCGATCCGCAGCCAATCTGCCTCGCAGATCGTTGACGCCGCGATGGCCCAGCCCGACGGCGCCAAGATCATGGTGCTGGCGCCGCTGGTCCGCGGCAAGAAGGGTCATCACAAAGAGGTGTTTGCGGCGATGGTCCGTCAGGGCTTTATCCGCGCCCGGGCCGACGGCAAGGTGCTCGACCTGCGCGACCTGAAAAAAGGCACCCCTTTCACCACGAAGACGCAACGATATCAGGCCCACAGCATCGAGGCCGTGGTTGACCGCATCGTGATTCGGCACGGCGCCGACGATGATGGCACCTCCAACACCCGCTCGCGGCTGGCCGATTCGATTGAGCTGAGCCTCAAACTCGCTGAAGGCCTGGTGGTCATTTCGGTGGCAGACGAGCGGGCCAGGGACAGTTGGACGGATACGCTCTACAGCGAAAAGTACGCCTGCCCGCTGCACCCCGAGTGCAGCCTGGAGGACCTGGAGCCGCGGCTGTTTTCGTTCAACAGCCCCTACGGCGCGTGCCCGTCTTGCGGTGGGTTGGGCACGATTCAGGAGTTCGATCCCGACCTGATTGTGTCCGACCGGGGTCTGGGTCTGAGTGAAGGCGCGATCGACGCGTGGCGGAAGCACGGCAAGCGGATGAACATCTACTACGCACGACTCATCCGCCGCTTCTGCCGGGATTTCAGCGTTGACGCGTCCACGCCGTTCAACAAACTTCCCAAGTCGATCCAACGGATCGTGATGACCGGCACGACCAGCCGCGACGAGTCAACGTACGACACCTACTTCGAGGGGGTGGTGCCGAACCTGCAAAGGCGTTGGGAGAACACCGACAGCGAATACGTCAAAGCCCGGCTGCACGCGTACCAGTCCGAGGCCGCGTGCGAAAGGTGCCGCGGCGCCCGGCTGCGGACCGAAGCGCTCAACGTGTTCATTGAGGCCAACGCCACGAAAGCCTCAAGGCTCAAGGCTCAAGCGGTCAACATCGCTGACGTGACCCGGATGACGATTGAGCAGGCGTCGGATTTCTTTGGGCGGCTGCGGCTGAGCCGCGAACAGCAGCAGATCGCCGCGCCGATCCTCAAAGAGGTGATCGCCCGTCTTGGGTTCATGATGAACGTGGGGCTGGGGTATCTATCGCTGGACCGGACGACGGGGACGCTGTCCGGCGGTGAGGGTCAACGGATTCGGCTGGCGACGCAGGTCGGCTCCGGGTTGGTCGGCTGCTGCTACGTGCTCGACGAACCGACGATCGGCCTGCACCAGCGCGACAACCAGCGTCTGATCACCACGCTGCGACACCTGACCGACATCGGCAACACGGTTATCGTGGTGGAGCACGATGCGGCGATGATCCGCGCGGCCGATCACGTGATTGACATCGGCCCGGGCCCGGGGCGTCACGGCGGACGAATCGTCGCTCAAGGCCCACTCGACGACGTGTTGGCGAACCCCGATTCGATCACCGGGCGATACCTGACCGGCGAACTGGAGATCGCCACGCCCACCGAGCGACGCCAACTCGACCATGACACGCCGGTGATCGTCAAGGGCGCGAGAGAGAACAACCTCAAATCGATTGACGTGACGTTTCCGCTGGGCGGCATCATCTGCGTGACGGGGGTGTCCGGCTCGGGCAAGAGCACGCTGGTGAACCAAACCCTGCTGCGCGCCGCGCGCCGATACCTGCACGGATCACGCGAGAAGCCCGGCGGCCACGACACGCTGGCCGGTGGGTCCCACATCGATCGGGTTATCGAAGTGAACCAGTCGCCGATCGGTCGCACGCCGCGGTCCAACTCGGCCACCTACACCAATGTATTCGGGCCGATCCGGCAACTATT
>JAZGCX010000325.1:0-10934 GCA_036477175.1 Phycisphaeraceae bacterium | reverse complement strand
TTCGCCGCAGCAGTTGACTGAACCGCGTTTCGCCCAGTCCCCGCTGCTGCCGCAACTCGTCGAGCAATCGCTGGGCCTGGTCCGGGTCGGGATCGAGCACCTGCACCAGAATCTGCCGCTCGGCCTTAAGCTGCTGCGGCTGGATGGTCAGATTTCGGTCGGCCAGTTCCTGAGCGAGTTGCGCGTCCAGCACGTGCTCGGCCAGGACCTTTCCACCGCTGGCCTCGAGCAGGTATAGCCGTAGGGCCGATACGGTGACCGATCGTCCGTTGACGTAGGCCAGGTAACGGTCGGTTGACGCCGCCGCGCTTGTGGCGGGGTTTGTTCGGCCGGGGGGGTTCGCGCGGCGCGGCGCCGGGTTCTGGCATCCGGTCAACAGAACGGCCATAATGACGAACATGGAGCCGGTGCGGGTCACGGCCTCACGCTACGACCGCACCGCAACGGTGTCAACGTTTCTGGCTGATCGGCAGAAGACCGATGGTTGAGGGTCCACAACTGACCCTGTGCCCCTACTGCGGCAACACCCAGCCGGTCGCCGACCGCTGCCGCGCCTGTGGCGGGATCTTCGAGCCGTTGAGTCGGATGGCGACGCAGATTGCCATGGGCCCGTGGTTCGTCCGCGACCTGCGCAACCCGTTCCGCCCCGGGTGCAGCTATCAGGTGCTCAGGCGGCAGATCGATTCAGGCTACATCGGTCCGACGACCGTGTTGCGTGGCCCGACGACGAAACAGTTCTGGGCGCTGGCGCAGAACGTCCCGGGCGTGGCCCACCTGCTGGGGTTCTGTCACAACTGCGGCGAACACGTGACCGGCGGCGACCGATCCTGCCCCAAGTGTCAGACGCCGATTGTCGAAGTGCCCGAGCGCAACACGCTTGGCCTGCAATACCCCACCGAGACCGCGGCGTCGTCGGCCCAGCGGTCGCTGGATCGTGAGCTGGCTAAGCAGGTCGGCCGGCCGGTGCCCGATGACGCGGCACAAGCCGATTTGACCGAACAACAAGCCGCGGCCGAACACATCGGCGTGCGTCAGCCCAGCCCGTACATACCGTCGTCAACCACCACCGATGAGCCGAGCCGCCGCGGCCGCCGGCAGGGCGTGCTCATCTGGGCCCTGGCTCTGTCGAACCTGGTCGCCGTGGCACTGGTGGTCGTGTTGGCCGTCGTGCTGGCCGTTGGCCCGGGCCGATCTGCCGCACTTTCAACGCCAACCGCCGCGCCCGTGCCGACCGATGCCGCCGCGGTGGAACCGACCCCGCCTGCGCCATTACCCGAACTCGTCGAGCGTGGCGGCCTTGAACCGGTTGAGGAAGCTTCCGAGCCGGCGCTGCCGGCTGCCGAGCAGGCCGTTTCCGATGCCGAACCGGCACCACCGGTCGCGCCGGCTGAGGCCGAGCCAACCGCTGCACTGAGCGCGACGATTCAACAGTTACTCAAGCAGGCCGAGCAACTTCGCGACGAGGGCGAACTCGAAGACGCACTGGCTATTTATAGGGCGATCGCCGTCGAGACGAGCGAGGCCGAGCGCCCCGCAGGCGTCGAACAGGCCATCATCGAGCTCGAAGACCAGGTCGATCGCCGCCGAGCCGCCGAGTTCTTTGACGTCCGGCAAGAGTAACCGAGTCAGTGCCGCGGCGAATGGTCGTACCGCGCCGGGCCGCCGGTCAATCACCGCGAACTTGTACGGGTCGCTGTCGGGCAAGGGACGGTGTTTGATGCTGTTGCCGGGCCGGCCATACAATGCCGCGGACCGGTCATGGTGCACACACTGGATAAGGGAACTGTGGTGACAAGAAGCGGTCGGCTGTACATGGACAACGCCGCGACGAGCTATCCCAAGCCGGCGGCGGTGCAGGCGGCGATGGTCCGGTTCGCGACCGAGATCGGGGCCAGCCCCGGCCGCGGCGGCTACGCCGAGGCCCAGGAGGCCGGCCGACTCATATTCCAGTGCCGCCAGCGGATCAACCAGCTCATTAACGGCGACCTCGGCAAACCCGAGCACGTTGTCTTTACGCTCAACACCACCGACGCGCTGAACATGGCGATCCGCGGGATCGTGCGACCCGCCGATCATGTCATCACCACGTGGCTGGATCACAACTCGGTGCTCCGCCCGTACAACGCGCTGGCCGAGCGCTTCGACATCCACCAGACGCGCGTCAAGTGCGACCCGTCCACCGGCCTGGTCGATCCCGACGACATCCGCCGGGCCATCACGCCCCGGACCCGCCTCATGACCATCGTCCACGGGTCCAACGTCACCGGCACGCTGCAACCGATCCGTGACATCGGCCGCATTGCGCGTGAACATGATGTGCCGTTCCTCGTCGATGCGGCGCAGACACTCGGCCACGTGCCGATCGACGTGCGCCAAGACCACATCGACCTGCTGGCGTTCCCCGGTCACAAAGGTCTGCTCGGGCCGCTGGGCACCGGCGGGCTCTACATCCGACCGGGCATCGAGAAGCGGATGCAGACCTGCCGCGAAGGCGGCACCGGCTCGGTCAGTGAACGCGATACCCAGCCCGACTTCATGCCCGATCGGTTCGAGTCCGGCAGCCCCAACGCCATCGGCATCATCGGCCTGTCCGAGGCGGTCAACTGGATACTCGATCGGGGCGTGGACAGACTCTGGGCGTACGAGCAGACCTTGTGCCGCATGATGATTGAAGCCCTGTCAAACACCGATCAGATGCCCGGGCTGACCTGGTTCGGGCCGCAAGGTATCAAGCACCGCTGCGGTGTCTTCTCGGTGCGGATTGAAGGTTTTGACGAGCCGCAAATACTTTCCGACCTGCTGGAGCGCGACTACGGCATCCTCACCCGGTCTGGCATCCTTTGCGCCCCACTGGCGCACCAGACCTTCGGCACACACGCGCTGGGCGGCATGACACGCTTCAGCCTCGGCCCGTTCCTGACCCGGCAGGACCTCCAATACGCCTGCGACGCACTGGGCCAAATCTGCCAGCAGCACGCGCTGGCCGTGCATTAATCGCGTCACACGCATCCAACTTGAAAATAGCGCGTTGTCCGTTGCGAGCACCGCATGGCAACCGAAGGTCCGCGAAGCGCAGCACAGTGCCGGCACCGGGTTACCACCCCGTGCTCAAGTTTCGAACGCGCATGTTTCAACTGCAGTCGATATTAAGACCGGGCTATGTGCGATGTCTTCGGCGTAACAGCATCAACCCACCTACGGCCAGCAACGTCAGCGTTGCAGGTTCGGGGACCGGCGCGTGCACCGGGCCGTCGGTGTAGGTGCCGATGGGTCCTGCGACCGGCGAATTCCAATTAGCCCCAATGAGTACCGCGAAACCGACTCGGCGTCACATTTCTAAGCGGGTTTCATGGCTGCACCTCCCTTGAGTTTTGCCGCCGTTTGCCCTTCACCTCCGCCCCGCCACATCGCCGGGCTTTTATTAGGGTGAGCATACCCTGAACAGCCGCCAAACAAAACCTCTAATGACCTTTTTTAGAAAAATTCTTGTCCGCCGACCCCGTCATGCCGGGGAAAATCGGCGGCTGGAGCCGACAGCCCCGTTAAGAGCGGGTCGGATTGTGCCGACCAGAACGATTGTGCGGCCCGGTTCGACCGGGTCGTTGTGCCGTTGCGTTCGGCCCAGGGCCCCACCCATGAGCAAGCAACCGACCCCCGAGCAACCGTCCCCTTTGCTGCGCCCGTTGATGGAGGTCAGCCAATCGCGGCCGGTCGAACCCACGACCAGCGACACCACTAACGCGGCCGCGTGGCACTGGGTGCTGGTGATCGCCCTGCTTGCCGTGGGCCTGCGGCTGGGGCTGTACACCCTCGGGCCGGGCCAGGACATCCGGCAAGCCTATTACCCCGATTCGCCCCGGTACCTCCAATTGGCTGACAACCTCGTTGAGTACGGCAGCTTTGGCTTGGTGATGGAGCAGCCGGGGACGATCTACGCCCCGCTGACCGCACTCCGCGCCAAACGCGGCGAACTCGAACCGCGTGACGCCCACGGCCTGCGTCCCGAGCTGATGCGCACGCCCGGCTACCCGTTTTTCATTGCCGCGCTCAAAGGGCTTGGGGCCTCGACCCACGCCGTGCTGGTCATCCAGTGTCTGTTCAGTGCCGTGAGTGTGATCCTCGTGTACGCGCTGGGCGTGCAACTATTGGGAAAACCGGGCCCGGCGATGCTGGCCGCGCTGCTGGTGGCGATCAACCCGGCCGACGTGATCGCCCCCAACAGCATCCTGAGCGAAACGCTGTTTACCACCGTGATGCTTATGGGGATCGCCATCGCGGTGCTGGCCGGTCAGCAGGGGCTGCTGGCGGCCATGTTCGCCGGGCTCACATTGGGCGTTGCCACACTGATTCGGCCGATTGCAATTCTGTTGGGTCCGGCGGTGGCGTTGTGGTCATTCGTGACGTATCCCAAGTTCCGGACGCTGGTCACCGCCGCGATGCTGGCCCTGTGCTCGCTCGTGCCGACGGGGCTGTGGGCGATGCGGAACCATACGGTCGGCTACGCCTTCGACATCAGCTACGTCGATTCACTGCAACACTTCTCGAAGACCGCCGCGTTTATGCAGCTACGCGAACGCGGTGAACCGTGGGTCTATCCCGGCGACTGGCTGGCAACCTATCACCAACTGCTGGCCGAACTAAGCAACCGCATCCAGCCCGACGAAACGGTCATCGAAGCGATGGACCGCATCGCATTCGAAAAGATCAAAGCCCAGCCCGGCTTGTATGTCGCTGTTCTGGGCGATAGCGCACTGAAGTTTATGACTGACCATTCTCTTGGTGCGCTGTACGCGCTTCTGGGCTGGCAGTACCACCCCACCGGCGTCCGCGACCAACTGCTGCACGGCGACTTCTCGTCATTGAGAATCGAAAACCTGCGCACGATAGCGGCCCCGCTTTTGTGGAGCGGATTCAACGTGGTCCTGGCGGTGCTGACGCTGGGCGGGTTGGTGGCACTGGGATGGCAGCGGCGGTGGGCCACGCTCGTGCTGCTGGCAGGGCTGATGGTCTATTTCGTGCTCGCGACGCAAGCCCACGGGCTTGAGCGGATGCGGCTGCCGGTGTTAGGCATTCAGGCGATCACCGTCACGGCCGTATTTATCAGACGCACACCACGGTCGAAGGTCATTTCTCCCGCAGCGGTCGTGCATTAAGCGCGGTGCCGATCTTGCCGAAGATGAGGGTTATGCGGGCTGCGCCGGTTGTGCAGCCCGGGCGGAAGGACTGCGGTATGACCCGACGCGCCGCCAACCAGGCCGCGGCGATGCGGAACAGGTACACGGTGCCGCCGGGACCACCGACCCGCGCGATCGCGCCCGACTGTCGCCACTACCAAGGTGTCCGGCCGTGCATCCACAATCGTCTGTGCACCGGCTGCCTGCATTACGAGCCCTACACCGAGCGGATCTGCATCATCAAACTCGCGGCGCTGGGTGACGTGATCCGTACGCTGTGCCTGCTGCCCGAGCTGCGCCGCCGCTATCGCGCCGGCCACATTACCTGGGTCAGCCTCCCCAACGGCTGCCGAATGATCGCAGAGCACCCGATGATCGACCGCGTCCTGCCGTTCGACCCAGCCGCAATGATGGTCTTGCAGCAGGAGATGTTTGATATGGTCATCAATCTCGACAAGGAACCGCAGCCCTGCGCGTTGGCGATGTCGCTGTTCGCCAGGAAGAAGCTCGGCATCGGTCTGAGCGCCCACGGCACGCCCGTGCCGATCAATGACGAGGCCCACCCTTATTTTCACCTGGGCCTGAGCGACGAACTGAAGTTCAACAAGAACACCAGCAGCTATCCGCAGCTTGTGTACGAGGCATTGGGTTTCAAATACAACGGTCAGCGCTACGAGCTACCCGTGAAAGAGTCAGCGCGTGATCGAATCCGCCTGCGGCTGGCGTCCAGGGGCTGGCGGCCGGGTGACCCGACCGTCGGCATCAACGTCGGGGCAGGCACGGCCTTTGCCAACAAGATGTGGCCGCCGGACCGCACCGTCGAACTGATCCGGCTGCTGCAGACCAGCGCGCCCGGGATTCAGATCATGCTGCTGGGTGGACCGGGTGAACGTCCGATCATTGACCGGATAATCCGCGACCTCGCCGACGCAGACTCCCTGAACGGTGTCATTGACAGCGGCACGGAACACGACGAACCGGCGTTCGTTGCGGTGGTAGATGCATGTGACGTGGTGTTCAGCGGGGACACAATGGCAATGCACGTGGCGATCGCGCTGGGCAAAGGGGTCGTTGCATTCTTCGGCCCGACGTGCGGGCAGGAGATCGACCTGTTCGGTCGCGGCGAGCAGCTTGTTGCCGCCGTGCCGTGCGCGCCGTGCTACAAGCGGGTGTGCGATCACGACAACGCGTGTGTCGAGAGCATCAGCGCGCAGGCGGCCGCCGATGCGGTGCTGCGCGTTTTACTACAGGTGTGGCGTGGCCAGTTAACGTTCCGGATTACTCCGCTGCAAAAGGCCGGCTAACAGGGCCATGATGAAGCAATTTGTCCTATTGTTGTCGATGACGATGGTCGGCGCGGTGGCGTCGCTGTGGGAGCCGTTCTGGGGCGTGCTGTTGTACTACACGTTCGCGGTGCTTCGCCCTCAGCACATGTGGGCCTGGGTGTTGCCGGTGCGGTGGCGGTGGTCGCTGTACGCAGCGCTGATCGTACTGTTAGGCGTGGCGCTAAACCTGCACCGCGTGGTGATCAAGGGCCGATTCACCACCGTCACGTCAATGATGATCGTGTACGGGGTGCTGCTGCTGATCAGTTGCATCACCGCGCACGACCCGACAATCGCACAGACCTGGGGCATCGAGTACGCCAAGGTCATGCTCATTGCACTGATCGCCAGCGTGGTGATCGAAAAGCTGTGGCAGGTGCGGATGCTGACGGTCATGATCCTGCTCATGCTCAGCTACATCGCGTGGGAGATCAACTACCTTTACCTGTTCGAGAATCATCGTCTCGACGTGTTCCACTACGGGTACGGCGGACTCGACAACAACGGCGCCGGGCTGATGTTGGCGATGGGGCTGCCGTTCGCCTATGCCTATGGCACATCGGCGCGGCGGTGGTGGCAGCGGATAGGTTGTTGCGGTTTTGCGGTGGTGATCCTGCACGCGGTAATGATGACCTACTCGCGGGGCGCCATGCTGGCCGGCCTGGTCGGCGTCGCCTGGGTGCTGGTGCACCACCGCGCACGCATCCAGGCGGTCCTGATTACAGTGGTCTTATGCATGGTGATCTCCGTGCTCGCCGGGACCGAAATCCGCCAACGGCTCATGTCCACGACGAACTTCCAGCAGGACAGCAGCGCTCAATCGCGCCTGGACAGTTGGGACGCGGCATGGACGCTCGCCTGGGAAAACCCGCTGACCGGCCAGGGCATCCGCAACTCCAGCCGGTACACCCACAACTACGGCGCCGACACGCAAGGGCGGACGATCCACAGCCTCTACCTGCAGATCGCCGCGGATTCGGGCTTCCCGGCGCTCGCTGCTTACCTGGCGATGCTCGCCGCGGCGTTTGTCTCATTGCGCGTCACCCGGCGGATGTATCGGGACCATCTGCCGGGGCAATTGAGCGGCCGCGACCCACCCGACGACGACCGTGAGCTTCAGCAGATCGACAAGCTCGCGCTGGCGACCGAAGGCAGCCTGGTCATCTTCGCGTTCGGCGCGGTGTTCCTGTCGCTTGAGATGTTCGAATTGCCATGGCTGCTGATCGTCATTGCGGGTTTGCTGCCCGGGGCGGTCGAACGCCACCTCGCCCACGGAACCAACCTGCAAGCGGCCCCGGCCACCATCACTGAGGCAAACCATCCACATGGGCGGCTGCGCCTGGCCGGTGTCGGCAAAGGGCCGGCACGCCCATGAGCACACTCAGCACCAGCCTCGACCGACACCTGGCACGCACGGTCGCGTTGACCGGCCGACTCAAAGAACGCCCCTACCGCTTTCGTGCCGCGGCGCGGGCGCTGGACGGCCTGGACCTTGTCGCACGCGGTGTCTCGCACCTCTGGCGAAACCGGCGGTACCTCACCCTCACCAAGCTGACGAACATGGCGATGGTCAACCTCCAGTTCAAGCTTAAGAGCGAGTACGTGATCGGCCGGCCCTACAAGATGAAGATCGAATCCACCAACATCTGCAACACCAGTTGTCAGTTGTGCCCAACGGGGATTGGTTTGCACGGTCGCCCCAGGGGCACAATGCCGTTCGACAAGTACACACGGTTGATTGACGGCCTGAAGCGGTGTCTGTACGCGCTGGACCTGTCGATGTGGGGCGATCCGCTGATCGTGCCGAAGATCTACGACATGATCCGCTACGCGCACGACCGTGGTATCTGGACGTATATCAGCTCGAACCTGCATGCGTTCAGGCCGGACAAGGGCCAGGCCGAGGCACTGGTGAACAGCGGCCTGGACGTGCTCACCTGCTCGCTGCACGGCGCGTCGCAACAGACGTTTGAGCTTTACCAGCCGGGCAAGAGCTTCAACGACGCGGTCGAGAAGGTCCGCCATATCGTCGAGATGCGCAACCGCATGGGCAGTGCCACGCCCGCGGTGCAGCTCAACTTTGTGGTGACCCGCCACAACGAGCACGAACGGGCGGCGTTCGAAAGGCTCGCAAATGACCTGGGCTGCAAGGCGGTCTTTTCCACGGCATCGCTGAACGTGCGGTTCCTTGGTAAAGACCAGAAGCTGGCGAGCCTCGGCCTGGCGCCGGACGTGCTTGCCCGCAAAACCCGCGAGCATATTGAAAACTGGCTGCCCAGGAACGACGACTACGCGCTCGAGCCGTACAAGCAAATCCTCAAGAACGGCCCGCTCCGAGGCGAGCAGTACAACGGCACAAAGGTGTTCGACTGCTCCTGGCCTTGGCGGATGAGCGTGATCAATTGGGACGGCCAGGTGGTCACCTGCTGCGGCAACTTCGACCCGGCCGAGGACATGGGCAATGTGTTTGAACTCGGCTTCGCCAGGGTGTGGAACGGACCCAAGTACCGTCTGGCGCGACGCAGTTTCAAACGCGCCCTGACCGACGTGCAGGCGAAGGATAATGCGTGCGCGACTTGTCCAGGGTTCATGTTGTAAGAGACTCGTTAGCCCCGACCGCAAGGTCGGGGTTGAGACAGACTGATCGGTTTAGCCCGCCACGGCGGGCCACGCGGCGCCTCGTGAAGCTGAGCCGGTCAGTGGAGCACGTGAATTGACCATCGACACCCTCCCGTCGACGACGATTCCCATGGTGTTGCACGCCCGGACGCTGCGCGGCAGCGGCGGCGGGCCGGACAAGACGATCCTCCGCTCGGCTCGGTATGTTGATCCGCGTCGGCTGCGATTGGGCGCGGTGTACATTCGGCCGCGCGGCGATACGCGGTTCGGCGCCATTCGCGAACAAGCCCGGCAGTGGGACTGCCCGTTGTGGGAGATCGGTGAATCGGGGCCGGTTGACCCGCGCACGGTCTGGTCGCTTGTGCAGCTTTGCCGCAGGCAGCGGGTGGCGATCTGGCACGCGCACGACTACAAGACCGACGTGCTCGGGCTTGTGGTCCGCCGGTTCTGGCCGATGAAACTGGTCAGCACGGTCCACGGGTTCACGCGCGAGACGCTGCGGACGCGCCTGTATTATCACGTGGACAACATGGTGCTGCGCTACTACGACCACGTCATCGCGGTGAGCCCGCCGCTGGTCAACCACTGCCGGCGATACGGCGTTGCCGGGGACAAGATCACCTACATTGCCAACGCAATCGACGCGGCCGAGTTCAGACGCACGCAGACCGTGCTACAGGCGCGGGCCGAGCTGGGCCTGGCGCAGGACCGATTAATCATCGGTGTGGTCGGCCGGTTGAGCCCCGAAAAGGGCCCGGACCGCGCGATCCGCACACTTGCTCAGCTTAAAGGCAAGCACCAAACGGCCCAACTGCTGCTGATCGGCGAGGGGTCGCAACGCAATGAGTTGGTTGAACTGGTCAGGAAACTTGAGCTGTCGCACGACGTGAAGTTCCTGGGCTGGCAGCCCCAGCCGCTGCGCTATTACGAGGCGATGGATGTTCTATTGCTGCCATCTCGCACTGAGGGCTTGCCCAACGTGGTGCTCGAGGCGATGGCGATGCAGGTGCCCGTGGCGGCGTCGGACGTTGGCGGTGTCCAGGACCTGCTCGATGACGGATCGTGCGGCGTGATCCTCAACGAAGACGAACGGGCCTGGCCGAACCACCTCGCCCCACTGCTGGTCAGCCCGCCGCGACGCGCCGAGCTTGCCCGCCAAGGCCGCACACGCATCAGACAGCACTACACGTTCAAGATGCGGATGGCCAAGGTCGTCGCCGTGTACGAGAAGCTGCTGCACCTGCCTCAAGCCACGGACAAACAAACGCCATCACTACGTCAAGCAGCGTGATGCCTCTGATTCAGACCCTGCCGTTGTACTCGGCAATCGAATCCACCACACCTTGGCCGATATTTAGCGGGCGGCCTTGGCTGCCGCGTGCGATAAGGTATGGGTTGATTCACCCGTTTAGCCGCCGCGGTCACGCGGCGAACTTTCACCAACAACCACAGATGCACACCGATGAACACAGAAGCCGATCAACCTTCCTAAATATTTAGACCTGTCCTGTTTTCTTGTTCATCACTCGTCTGGCTTTCCAGTTCCGCCAATCGTTTGTTGACGTAACGAATTCCAAGCGGCAACACCACACCAAATGGCAGCCAGATCAAGTGTCTCCAGGGTGTTGGCAACAAGACAACTGCGGCTACGAATGCTGAAACCAACAACCAGACTACAACTGAGCTCTTAATCATGAATGCACGAGCAGAATCACCCTTGGCACGGGAAATGCTGAAATACGTACCTACTGCACCACCTGCGACACCGATAACACTGCCAACGATCCCGCCAATCAATCCTACTGTTGAACCATCC
>JAZGCX010000324.1:0-2331 GCA_036477175.1 Phycisphaeraceae bacterium | reverse complement strand
CCAGGGAGACTGCTCGGGCAGCTCCACTGCGGTCGCAGCGCCGCCGGAAGGGCTCCAGGCGGCGATGACCAATCAGGGTGGGCCTGGTTCGCACGTCCTGTATCGATGCGATGTTCCAGCGTCGGGGTTCCTCAGCTTCGAGCTCTACATTAATAACGAGGCCGGCGTCTTCCTCTCGCCACTCTCGCTGGATTACACGGCATCCGGGAACCAGCAGTTCCGGGCTGACCTGGTCACGCCATCAGGAATAGCGACTGACCCGTTCACGCTTGCGTCTGGAGACATCCTGTTGAATATCTACCAGACGCAGCCCGGCGATCCGGCGGTTTCGGGTTATGCGACAGTAACGGCGGACATCAGCGCCTACATAGGGCAGACTGTGTGCCTGCGGTTCGCCCAAGTCGATAATCAGTCGTTCTTCCACGCCGGCGTGGACGCCGTGCAGTTCAACGCCATCCCACCGACGCCGACGCCTTCCCCAACACCGTGCCCGCCGGAAGGCTGTCCGACCGCCACGATCACGCCCACGCCAACCGAAACCAACACGCCCGGGCCGCCGACGCCCACGCCGTCGGGCCCTGAGATGTCGCTATCGGCGGCGGGGCTTGTGCAGTGTGACGTTCCCGACAAGCCGAGCAAGTGCACGGCGGTGTTTGTCGAGAGCAATCCGAAGGCCGCGGAGTTCCAGCTTACGGTGGAGGCGAACATCGACTTCGAGATTTCGGGCTTCGGCGCGGAGGTGTACTTCAGCGGCCTGACGTATAACCAGGACATTTGCGAGGACGAGGTGGTAATGCCCAACATGGTGTTGCCCGTCTGCTTCACTGGCTCCAAGGGCCAGCGGCAGCTCGGCGGCATCACCGGGCTCAGCGCGCCTCTCCCGGCCGCGAACCCCGGGGGCGTGCCGGTAACGCTGACCGAGCTGGACGTGCACTGCCCGGCGACCGGCACGTTCAAGGTGGGGTTGACCGCCAACTCCGGTACCTCAACCGGCTCTGTCTTTGGCGCGATCTACGCTGACGTGCCTAACGCCAACCCGGTGACCGTAGCTGTGGTTGGCCAGCAGGACTTCGGCAACGGACCGGTGGACATCGCGGATACGTTGGACATCAACTGCGTGCTCCCACCAACCCCCACGCCTACGCCGACCGAAACGCCTGTGCCGCCGACGGCGACGCCTGTGCCGATCAAGGAGGAGATGGTGCTCGCCGCCTCTGGGCCGGTGGCCTGTGACGATCCGGACAAGCCGACCAAGTGCACGGCGGTGTTTGACGAGACCACCCCGAAGAACGGTGAGTTCCAGATTGTCCTGAAGACCAACATCGACTTCGAGATTGCCGGCTTCGGCTCGGAGCTATACTTCGGTGGGCTGACCTACAACGAGGACACCTGCGCGGATGAGATCGTGATGCCGAATACGGTGTTGCCCTTCTGTAACAACGGGCCGAAGGGCCAGCCCCAGCCAGGCGGGGCCACCGGATTCATCCCGCCGTTCCCAGCGGCGAACCCGGGCGGCACGAATGTCAACCTAGTCGAGCTGGACGTGCACTGTGGGAGCACGGGCACCTTCAAGGTCGGACTGACCGCGAACTCCGGCGGCCCGGATGGCGCGGCCTTCGGTGCGATCTATTTCTCGGTGCCGGACGGCGTACCGATTAACGTGGCGGTTGTTGGCCAGCAGGACTTCGGCAACGGGCCGGTGGACATCGCCGATACACTGGACATCAACTGCGTCGCGGCGGCGGACGCTGAATGGGATACCGATGGTGACGGCTGTCGGGACGCGGTCGAGATCTCAGGAGCGGTCGGGAGCGAGACGACCGGCGGCTTGCGCGATCCGCTGAACGTCTGGGACTTCTACGACACGCCGGACGCCCTGGGCGACCGCGACCGCTCGATTACGATAGGTGATATCTTCGCCGTGGCGGGACGCTTCGGGGCGACAGGGGACCCAGGTGGTGACCCGCTCGCGGCGCCCATCCCGGCTGCGCCCGCCTACCACGCCGCGTTCGATCGGGGCGGCCAAGACGGCGCGAACACGTGGAACCAGGCGCCCGCGGACGGCGCGATCACGATAGGTGACATCTTCGCGGTCGCTGGCCAGTTCGGCCACAGTTGCGCGTAAGGCTGCGGACGAAGTTATGCAACATCGAAGGCCCCCGATGATTCGGGGGCCTTCGGGCTCTTTCGTGGGCAATGCGCCCTTCGGCCGCTAGCCTGTCGCCACCGGCTCGGCGAGCCACTCCTGGCGGCGGCGCTGGTCAGCCCTTGACAACGTTCCGGGTCGTGGTATAATCGCTAGCGCTATTGGGTGGTGGCCAGTGGCGGGCA
>JAZGCX010000323.1:0-4399 GCA_036477175.1 Phycisphaeraceae bacterium | reverse complement strand
ACGGCGACTTCGACGACGGGCCGGGCGGCAGCTCGCTCGGCCGACGCCGACCGATGCGCGCCTTCGTGAAGAACCCGGATGTCTGCGGCGGCGTGGACGAGCACGGGCCGTACGTTCGCCTGGCTTTTGAACTGCCCCGCGGCGCCTTCGCCACCACCGTGCTGCGCGAGATCATGAAGGTGGATGCCTGGGAGGCGTACCGCGGCGGCGCGTGATCGGTCAACCCCCGCCGCGTCACCGCGGCGGCTAAACGATTCACTTGATGTTTAGCCCCGGCGGTCACGCCGGGATCGCGACCTGTCAGGTCGCGGCTATATGTGTGAGATCAGACCACGCTGCCTCCGCTGCCATTGCGAAAAACCATTCGGTCAGGCATAATTGCCGTGCGGTGAAGATAGCGGCTGCGTCGTTAGAGGAAGCTCCCGTACTGTGAAGTCGACCGAACTCAAACCCGGCATGGCGATCAACCTCGACGGACAGTTGTGGGTCGTCGTTGGGACCGATCACGTCAAGCCCGGCAAAGGGCCCGCCTACACGCAGGTCAAACTCAAGAATATCCAGACCGGCGGCAACATTGAAAAGCGGCTTCGCGCCAGCGAGGACGTGGACCAGGTGAACCTCGACCGCCGCGAAATGGAGTATCTCTACTCCGACAGCACCGGTGCCGTCTTCATGGATTGCCAGACGTACGACCAGCAGACCCTTTCCCCGGACCTGCTGGGCGATGCGCTGCTTTATGTGACGGCGAACCAGAAGCTTGTCGGACTGGTTTACAACGGCACCGTGCTGAGCATCGAGTTGCCGAAGGTGGTGGACCTGAAGATCACCGACACGCCGCCGGGCATCAAGGGGGCGACCGCCACCAATCAGCCCAAGGAAGCAACCTGCGAGACCGGGCTCAAGACCCGCGTTCCCCCCTTCATCAAAAGCGGCGAGGTGATCCGTATCTCCACCGAGACCGGCCGATACCTCAACCGGGTCAGCGGCGATTGATCGGTGTGAAAGATAACCCCGCTGGCGGGGTGAAATGCCCGTCTTGTGCCGGAAACGAATCATATAATTGGGCCGGAGGCCGCGGGAGGAACCGTGATGACCACGCGATCGGTGTGCGCGGCGGCAACGCTGTTGGCTGCGGTTGTCGCTTTGCCCTTGCCCAGCCGTGCCGACGAGGCGCCGGCCGCCCGGGCCTATCTCAACGAGGTCCTGCACACGCTCGACGCGGTCGAGTCGGACCTGCCTCGGATCGCCCGGGCTGCCGAGGCGGCGGCGGCCCCGTTCATTGCCGGCCGCGACCTGGGCGTGCGTGGCGGGGCCGGCCTGGCCGGCGAGCTGGGCGGCCGCGGCGGCGGGTTCATGACCTACCACGGCACGCCCGGCAAGCCCGGTGATCCAATCTTCTACGCCTTGGGTGTGATTCAACGCGGTCGTGATCCGGTCGCGCAGCTCGAGCGCGAGATCGCCGACGCCAGGCAACTGCGCGACGCCGGGTCGGTTGTGATCGGCTTGGCGTCGGTCGCGCAACTGCGCAGCTACGACTTACTTGAGCCGGCCAGGGCGGCGTGCAGCGTCTTGATCGACAACCATTGTCCGGTCAACGACACGTCGGCCGCGCCCACCATGACGGTGGTCAACGCCGCGATCGCGTGGGCCTGGAGCAGCGAACTGTTCGCCGCGTGCACCCGTCACGGCTACACGCCGGTGATCCGCAAGAGCCCGGAGATCGACTACCGGTTGCAGCGGTACCACCGGTACCAGGGGCTGCGGTTCCACGCGTTGAAGCAGTTGGACCCGATCGACCCGGGCGTGCTGGGCAAGGCGTATCTCGACGCATTGCGTGGGGTGCTGCGTGACGTGGGCACCGCCAGTTGGAGGCCACTGGCTGAGGCGGCGCACCGCGCGGCCGAGGCGAAGCGGGCCGGCGGCCGGGTGTTCATCCGCGTCGGCGGTCGGTACCTCGCCCACCATCACGGCGGGCAGCTTGCCGGCGACCCGGGCGTCTTTGTCGGCCTGGACCACGACGGCTCCAATCCCGCCATGCCCCACCCGGGTCCGGATGACTTTGTGATTGCCCTGGCGCCGACGTCCGCGCCGCCCGGCACCGACTGGTGGGGCGAACCGGAAATGCTCCGCGACGCCGGCCGGGGCGTGTGCTGGGTCGTCAGCGCGTATCTGACCCAGCCGTGGGACCTGCGGCCGAACGACATCCTCGTTGACCAGCAGTGGCCCGTGGGCGACGCGCTGGTGAAGGCGGCCGGCTACGACGTGCGGATCGCACCGGCCAGCGGTGTCGTCGCCGAGGCGATCATGTGGATGTTGGCCGCGCAAGTCGATGCCGACCTGCGCACCGCCGCGACTCGGATGAAACCACGGATGCACACGGGTGCACACGGAACTTACACACAAAAGAAACCCACGGATTGAATCCGGTACGTGTTTAGCCTGGAAAAACCTTGTTGGTGAACAAAAAACAGCTTTCAGGCTATACACGTACTGCGATGGGGGCGAAACCAATAGCCCCACCCGCAAGGGTGGGGTTCTTGTCCGCCTTCGAAGCCACGTAACCCCCGCCTTGCGGCGGGGGCTATCCCTGCCCGTGACCGCCCAACCAGGCTAAACACGGATTGAATCCGTGGGCTTCGTACGGTGCACAAGGTTCAATCCGAATCCGTACAAGGCGGTCACGGACCGGAGCCGTCACGCCAACGCACCGGTGCAGCTTGAGCCGGCCCCGGCGGTGCAGCCGAAGCAGTGCGACCCGGTGCGGATGCGGGCGCCGATCAGCTCCTGCGGCGAGTAATCCCAGAGCTTGCGGCTGTCGCGCTCCACCCGGTGCTCGTCATCTGCCGAGCCGAAGCGGTCGGGCGCCACGGGCATCTGGAGCATCTGATTGAAGTCGCAGTCATACACCGCACCCTGCCACCCGACGCTCACCAGGTCGCGGCACATGACCGCCCCGACGTTCCGGGGGTTGTGTGCGGCCAACAGCTTGTCCATGTACGGCTCGTACACCCCATCGCGGCGAAGCGCGTGCTCGAACCGCTTGATCGGCATGTTCGTGATCGTCCACAGCTTGTTGAAGACGATGCCGAACTGTTCGGTGAGGTGTTGCTTGTAGGCGAGTTCGAGCTCGGCCTGGTTCGGCGGCAGGTTGTAATCCACGGGGTTGAACACCAGGTCGAGACGCAGGTCCGTTCCCGGCCGGCCGTAACCGGCGGCATTGAGCTTTTGAAGCGCCCTGATCGAGCAGTTGAACACGCCCCTGCCGCGCTGCTTGTCCACGTTCTCTTGCAGATAACACGGCAGCGACGCGACGATCTCGACGCGATGCTCCGCCAGAAACTCGGGCATGTCTTCGTAGCCCGGCTCCATCAGAATCGTCGGGTTGCACCGGTCCAGCAGGTGCAGGCCGCGATCGGTCAGTTCCCCGACCAGCCGGCGAAAGTGCGGGTTCATCTCAGGCGACCCGCCGGTCAGGTCCACCGTCTTGAGGTTCAGTCGTTGTCGATGCCGGTCGATCCAGCCGATGATCCTGGCCATCACCGGCCATGACATGATCTCGGTGCGGTCGGGCCCGGCCTCGACGTGGCAGTGATGGCACGCCAGGTTGCACATCTTGCCCAGGTTCAGTTGCAGCGTGCCGAGGCCTTCGCGGACGAGGTCCTGCCCGTCCGTCGCGAGGCGGTCGGCGAACAGGCCGTCATGAGCCGCAAGCGCTAAGTGGATGGTCTGCGACATGTGTGCTCCGTCACGGGCCAACCGGGTCGGGGCCATCCTTATTCCCGACCGGGTAGGATAGCCGGATGCCGCGTCTGCTCCAAGCTGCTAGGATGCGGCGTTTTAGGCTTGCGGCAAACGCGAGTCGGCTGATTTTGCCGAAGTCGGCCCGGCCGCCTGCGCGGGCAGAAACTTATGAGCGACACCACGACCCCCCTCCCGCAGACGCCCGCTTCCGGCACGACCAAGTCGATGGACGACATCGTCGCCCTGTGTCGCCGACGCGGGTTCATCTGGCAATCGTCGGAAATCTACGGCGGCATCAACGGGTTCTGGGACTACGGCCCGCTGGGCACCCAGCTCAAACGCAACCTCAAAAACGCCTGGTGGCACGACCTGGTGCTGTGCCCCCCGCCCGGCCCCGACGGCAAGCCGATCAGTATCGTCCCCGTGGACTGCACCATCATCATGAACCCCAAGGTGTGGGAAGCGAGCGGCCACGTCGGCGGCTTCAACGATCCAATGGTGGATGATAAGGAAACGAAGCAGCGCTTCCGAGCCGATCACATTTGGGTAAGGGAACTCGAAGGTGCCGACGGCAACCGTATCTACGTCGCGATTTCTGTAACCAGCGAAGAGGAAGCTCAGTCAGCTTTTGACACTTGGGAAAAAACAGGTCGACCGC
>JAZGCX010000322.1:0-3166 GCA_036477175.1 Phycisphaeraceae bacterium | reverse complement strand
TGGAAGAAGCGAGGGGCATCGCGGCCGATGGTCTGACCATCGTCGGCTGGGGCAACAACCCCGGCGGCGACACGGAAGCGTTCATCGCGGTGATCCCCGAACCGGCAACGCTGTCGTGGCTTGCTTTGGGTGGTGTCACCCTGCTGCGGCGAAGGCGGCGCTGAAGTGGCGTGGGAAAGAAGAGGTCATTGGTTGAGCCGGTCGAACTTAGAACGCGGCTTGGAAACACACAACTGCATTACTAATCGTCGGTGCCGCCGGTCGCCCCCGGCGCTTCGGCACGCGTGACCGGTTCCTGCGGCCAGGGCAGGTGGACGGTAAAGCCCGACGGCAATTTCGTATCGGGGTTGTCGATCGTGAAGACGCAGCGGAAGGTTTCGCTGGCCGGGTCGATGACCGTGTCCACCGTCTTGAGCACCCCGACCAGCTCGGCGTTGACCGGGTCGCCGGCCGACAGCTTGTACCGGCGGCCGACCTGGAGCTTGCCATACAGCGCCGTGGGCAGAAACAGCCGGGCCTCGAGCGGGTCGAGCGCGTACAACGACAGGACCTTGTCGATTTCGGTGAGGGTGGCGCCGGGCTCGGCGAGCGTGCGGATGACCCGACCGTCGAATGGGGCCTTGAGCTGATAGCGCGACAGCCGCTCAAGTTCGAGGTCAAGGCTGGTTTTGTCCAGCTTTTTCTGACGCAGCGCGGCATCGTAGTTGACCTGGGCCAGGTCTCGCTGCACACGCGTGCGGCGGACCTCCCACTCCTTGGCCGCTCCCCGCTTGGCAACGTCCTCGATCCGATCGAGCATGATCTGGGCTTCGTCCAGCTCCAACTGGGCGCGGCGGATGTCAGCCTGGCTCTCCCACTGCATCCGCGCTGCCTCAACGACCACCTTCTGGATCGCGTCGTCCATCTGCGCCAAGACCTGGTCGGCCTTGACGTTTTCGCCCTCGGCGACCTCGATGGCCTTGAGCACGCCGCCCAGCGGTGCGGTCAGATCGACCTGCTTGCTGGGATAGACCAAGCCGCGGAACTGTTCAACGGAGCCGTCGAGAGGCGGATCGTCGTACTGACCCGCGCTGACGCTTGCCGCGATAGTCAGCAACACGCCAACCGCACCGAGAATCATGACGCCGAATCGCATGGTGATCGTCCCTTTTTGTCAGTGCCCGAGTGCAACACGTCTGATCATACCCAACGGCGTGGCAAACGGGCCAAGCCACCTCATCCGTCTAATCGGTCGATCACCCCCGCCACTGGACGCCCCGCGATCACAGCCTTGTGCCGGCCGGATACCATGGCCCTCATGCCCAAGCCGACGCACCTGAGCAGCCCGGCGAACCGGCGTGTCAAGGCGGTGCTGAAGTTGCGCGAGCACCGCCACCGGCGGCGGACCGGCCTGTTCATCGCCGAGGGGATGCGCCAGGTGACGCGGGCGCTGGCGGCGGGACTCGTCCTGCGCGAGCTGTATCAACAGCACGATGCACGCATCAGCGATCCGGGGCCAGGGTCGTGGGCCGCCCAAGCCGAGGTCTTCGACGTCACGCCCAGGGTGATGAAGAAGATGGCCTACCGCGCCAAGCCTCAGGGCGTGATCGCGGTGTTCGAGCAACCGGCATGGCGGCTCGACCGACTGCCGACCGACCCGGCGACCAACGACCTGTGGCTCGTGGCGGTGGGGATCGAAAAGCCGGGCAATCTTGGGGCGATGGCGCGGTCGGCGGCCGGGGCGGCGGCGGCGGCGATGTTCGTCGCAGACGCCGTGGTGGACCCGTTTCACCCCAACGCCATCCGCGCCAGCACCGGCGCCGTCTTCAACCTCCCGGTGATCGGCGACACAACGGTAGCGATCGTTGATTGGCTGCGGGGGCGACGCGCACGCATCTTCGCCGCCACGCCGCACGCGACAGCGCCCTACACCGACGCCGACCTGACCGGCCCGGTTGCCGTGGTCATCGGGGCCGAAGACACCGGCCTCGGCCAACCGTGGCTCGACGCCGCCGCCACGCAGGTGCGGATCCCGTTGGCCGAAGGACCTGTTGACTCGCTCAACGCCGCCACCGCGGCGGCGGTGCTCCTGTTCGAAGCCACCCGCCAGCGAAGCAGACAACCTCACGCATAACCATTCCAAAAAGTGCCCCGCCGCGACATGCCGGCACCGGCCTCGACCGGGAACATCGGACTAAATACTCTCTTGTCGTTGCCGGCTGATGTGGTAAAGTGTACAGTGGTGGGGCGGTCAGGCGGATCCTGCGATCGCCAAGCAGCTCAGGTAAGAGCCGCCGCTGAACGGCGGCGAGCCCCGACACCTGCCGGACGACGTACTCCATTCGGATTATCGCTCGGACCGCCGACCAGGGCTGAGCGACCGGCCACCGGCCGATCATTAAACGAGGCGGATCATGCGCGTCTTCATGCTTGGGTGGGAGTTCCCACCGTTCATTTCCGGCGGCCTCGGGACCGCGTGCTACGGCCTGACCAAGGCGCTGAGCCGGATGAACACCCGCATCAACTTTGTCCTGCCGAAATCGGTCGGCACCGAGTACAGCTCGCACGTCCGCCTGCTTTCGCCCCAATCGTCCAACGCCGCCATGGGCAGCCGCAGCCCCGACACCGCCGCCGCCGGCTTCCAGTACGACCCGACCACATCCGGCCTCGCCGACGACGCGGCCGACTTTGCCAACGTCACCTTCAGAGCCGTCCCCGCACGCATGGTCAGCCCCTACCAGTCCGCCGGCGGCAAGCTCCACGCCGGCCAGACGCTGCACCAGCCGATCAGTGTCCTGGGCAGTGCGCACGTCGCGGCCTCGTCGCAGACAGGCGCCCAGGCGTCGCCCTACGCCGGCGACCTGATCGCCGAGACTCGCCGATACGCCGCGCTGTGCGTCGGTCTGGCTCGGGGCGAAGAATTTGACGTCGTCCACGCCCATGACTGGATGACTTATCCGGCCGGCATGGCCGTCGCCGCCGTCACCGGCAAGCCCCTGGTCATCCACGTGCACTCGACCGAGTTCGACCGCTCGGGCACCAACATCAACCGGATCGTCTACGAGCTGGAACGCCGCGGCATGCACGCCGCCTGCCGCGTCATCGCTGTCAGCTACATGACCCGGTCCATCATCGAGCACCGCTACGGCGTCAATCCCGACAAGATCGACGTGGTGTACAACGGCAT
>JAZGCX010000321.1:0-3336 GCA_036477175.1 Phycisphaeraceae bacterium | reverse complement strand
GGCAGGCAGATTAGTGTTGAAGAGATCACGTTGGTGCGGTCGCGTGTCGGGCCTGCCTGGTTGGCGCGGCGCGCGCCGGCCGGCGTGCGGTTTCAGTGCAAAGTTAAAAGTTAAAAGTGAAGGGTGAAGGGTGAGGAGCGTAATCTGCGATCTGCAATGTGTGATGTGCGATGTGAAAAGTGTCTGACCACTGGCCACTGGCCACTAGCCGTTAGCTTGGGTGGCTCCCTAAAGCGCTTACCAGGGTTGGATGTTTTCGATGGCGTTGGTGAACTGGCCGGGCATGGGGCCGCGGCGGAGGGTGCACAGCGGCACCTGTCGCGGGCAGAACAAGCGCACGGGGATGGCGTTTTCGCCGAGGCCTCGGGACACGACGCAGAGGGTGTTGCGGTGCCGCATGACGCCGGCGCTGAGGCGAAGCGGATAATCGCTGGCGTTGATCACGGCACGACCGAAGGGCAGGCGACACTGGCCGCCGTGCGTGTGGCCTGCAAACACAAGGTCGAAGCCCAGGTCGGCGGCGGTGGGCAGGACATCGTGCGCGTGTGACAGAAGCAGGCGCAGGAAGTGGGTATTCTGATTTGTGATTGCTGATTTCGCTCCGCGGACCTCCGGTTTGTGATTTGTGATTTGAGGTGTCAGGTTTCGGATGTCGGCATTGGCGTCCCGGCCACGGACCCCTGAATCCTGTGCTCCAGCAGCGCGGGCAACGGTCGCGGCTTTATGGGTGAGCAATGCAATGCTGTCGGGTTGTGCGGCGCGGTCGCTGTGGAGCCCGGCAATCTCAAGCGGCAGATCGTTGAGGCGGACGGCCCGGTTGTTGAGCCAACGGACGGGAAGGGCTTGGGCCTCCTGTTGAAACTGGTCGGTCTCATGGTTGCCGAAGACACCGAACGCCCCGACGCGCGGCTGGACCCGGTCAAATAGTCGCTTGAGCACGGTCAGGGCGGGCGACTCGGTGCCGGGACGGTTCATATAGTCGCCGGTGAGGACGATCAGGTCGATGCGATGGTTGGCCAGTCGTGAGATGAGCCGGCGGTGTCGGGCGTGCGGCCGGGCGACGTGCAGGTCGGTCAGGTGGGCGATCCGCAGGCCTTCGAGACCGGCCGGGAGTTTCGGCAGGCTAAGATCAACACTGTGGACGAGGCCGAGGTTGGCGGGCATGGGGGTTGGCTCGGCGTGTGGCGTGGGTGAGTTTGGCGCTTGCAGGCCGGATTTGAGCCCTCTGTTGCCTTGTCAGGGCGACCCGGTTCACCTAATGTTACGGTGTTCCGGGCGGTGATGGAATTCGTCGCATGCCAGGTGCGCTGCGGCGGTGACGGCGGATGACTCGACTGACACCGCCGGCGCAGGCACATACACGGAGGTCCGCCATGGCCAAGATGTTTTATTCCCTTGAAGAAGCGGCCGAGAAGCTGGGCCGGACTGTGGACCAGGTCAAGCAAATGGCGATAGACGACCAGCTCCAACAGTTCCGTGATCGGGACAAGCTGATGTTCAAGGTGGACCAGGTGGATGCCCTGGCCGCCCCCAGCAAGACGGCCGGCGACACGGCGGGTACTTCAACTGGGCCAATCCCCCTGGCCGACGGCGGCGACACCGACACGATCGACGTGGGCGCCAGTGGCACGACCGCTGAGCCTCGCAAGGATGACCCGAGGCAATCGACCGGCGTAAGCGTATTTGATTCCGGTGAGGTCGAATCGGTCGATCCGTCGGCAAAGACCAACGTGACCGGCACCGACGACGAGGAGCTGGCGCTCGAGAGCGTCGGCTCGGGCAGCGGGCTGCTCGACCTGACGCGCGAGGGTGATGACACCAGCCTGGGCGCTGAATTGCTTGACGAGATCTACCCGGGCGGCGGCGAAGCGCCCGACACGAAGGCGGGCTCAGGCATCGGTTCGTCGGGTGTGTTCGAGAGTGCCATCGGCACCGGGATCACCGCGGTTGGGTTGGAATCACCCGGCCCCGTTGAACAGCCGGTGATGCCCGCCGCCTACGCCCCGGATGATTACGACGCGCCCGGCAGCGGGTTAAGCGCCGGCATGCTCCTGGGTGCCAGTGCCTGCCTGATCATCGCGCTGATTGTGGCGATCTCCGCGGTCATCGACGTGCCCAGCCGCCTGACCGCCATCTTCGCCCAGACCACCAACTCGGTCTTGATGTGGGGCGGCATTCTGCTCGTCGGGTGCATCGTCCTGGGCGTGATCGGCCTGTTCATCGGCAAGGCGCAGGAAAAATAATAGTATCGCACCGACCAGGGGATCACCGGTTGACGTTTGTCCGTCCGGCCATGCGCCCATCCATACTGCCCGACTCAACCTTCTACCCACATGCTTAGCAGTTACGCCAAACGCGAATGGCTTACGGTGCTCGCCATCGGCCTGATGCTGTCGATCACCCTCATCGTTGTCCAGCTTTGGTGGCTGTTGATCGTCGTGGCGATTGTGACGGTGGCGGTGCTGAGCTTCTTCCGCGACCCCGACCGTCGCGTTCCCTTGCAGCGCGGCGTCGTCGTCAGCCCGGCTGACGGCCGGATCAGTTCCGTCCATCGCATCGACCAGTTCGAGCCATTCGGCGAACCGGCCACGTGCATCCGCATTTTCCTGAGCGTCTTCAACGTCCACGTCAACCGCTGCCCCTGCCACGGCATGGTTGAGTCGATCGCGCAACAACCGGGGCGATACCTCAATGCACTCAACCCGAGCTCGGCGGAGGTCAATCAAGCGACATTGGTCGTTCTGTCACACCCGGTGCGCCGCTGCCCGGTCGCTGCCGTGCGCCAGGTGGCGGGGATGCTGGCGCGCACGATCGTTTGTGATGCGACAGTGGGCGAGACACTGCAACGGGGCCAGCGCTTCGGCATGATCAAGCTCGGGTCAACCACCGAGCTGTACCTGCCCCAGTCCTTGTCACCCGAGGTGCTCGTCCAACAGGGCCAGAAGGTCTATGCCGGCCTCACCGTCATGGCAAACGTCACCACACCGCAGGACCGTTCCGCCAGTCCGTCAGTTGCCATCGACGAAAAGACGGACAAGCCGGCCCGACGCGTTGCCGCCAAAGGTTGACCGCGATGCGCGCCCGGTATATATTCGCGGTTCGTGCGCCTTGATCTCCCCCGTTAATTCCACGGAGTACCCCGACGCATGGCAGAATCCGAATCCGCATCCAACTCAGAGCGTCGGGTCTTTATCAAACATCCTCGAGGATTTCGCCGCCGACGTGGGCGCCACGGGTTCTTTCTTGGCTTAACCCACGCCTTGTGCATGCGCGTGCGCATCATGGGCAAAGCTGTCGGGTCCTGATGATCGTCCGTTAATCGGGCTGGGCTATAAC